>CATMVR010000510.1 GCA_950075905.1 uncultured Persicitalea sp.
CTCACGATTGTGTTCGGGGAGCGCGTCCGAAGTCACACCCGAATTTAAGAAATGACACACTTCATTGAACATATCCATTATGGATGAAAATGGACAAGTTTCGGAATTATTAATGTTTGATAACAAGTAATGAAAATTATCGATACCAATGCGCTTCTGGTTTTGGTGATTGGTCTCATGGATACAAGGCTTTTTGAAACTCATAAACGAACCTCTATCTATGAAGAGGACGACTTTTATAATTTGCTTAGTGTAATTGGTAGTGACTTTACAAAAGTAATAGTCCTCCCAAATGTTTGGACAGAAGTAGACAACCTTCTCAATAATTTTTCGGGAACATATAAGTATCCTTATATTTTAACTATTGCTAGGCTAATAAAAGAAAGCACAGAAAGTTATATTCCGTCAGAAACAGTAGTTACAAACCATGAATTTTACAATCTTGGCTTGACGGACTGCCTAATTTTAGAGCAAGCAAAGAAGTGCCAACTTTTGATCACCTCTGATTCAAGTTTATCTGAGATTGCAATAGCCAATGGAATAGCTGTTTATGATTTAGTCAAGGTAAAGAATGAAAAATTGAAATAGCTCCAATGTAGGATTATAGGCTTCTTCAAAAACGATAGTGCAATTGGTGAAGAGCGTTTGCGTATCGTAAGAATTGAAAGTTTCCATATCTAAAATTTTTTCAAAATTTTAGATATGCATCTGAAAAACTGAACCATATGCTCACTGACATCAACCCCAAGCTACCCATGCGTAGCAAAGCCGCTACCCGCGCCTACTATATCGACAAATTGGGCTTTCGGGAGGTTGGTGGCGACTATGACGGCTACCTGATGGTCCGGAAGGACGGTGTCGAGATTCATTTTTTTGAATTCAGGGAGCTGGACCCAAAGGAAAACTACGGGCAGGTGTACCTCCGCACCGACGATATTGACACGCTGTACCAGTCACTGCTGGACAACGGGGTGAGTATTCATCCCAACGCGCCCCTACAAACCAAACCCTGGGGACAGCGGGAATTTGCCCTGCTGGACCCTGACAATAATTTATTGACCTTCGGTCAGGAGGCCTGAAAGTACGGCTACTGGCTTTACTCGCCGGCCACCTGCGGTCTGGAAGCAGGCCGTTGAAGCCATAACCTACTTCGCTACCAAAACCCACACTATTGCATCTTTTCAACACTATAAGGACCAAACCGAAGTAGAAAATTTATAGTAAAGACTTTGAACTTGCACGGCATTTTTACCGTTGCCCCGGCTTTGAGGAACGGGGACTGTCGCCCGGCAAGTCGCTCTTTCTGACAAGAAAGTTCGGTTTTACCTGCAGGATGCCAACGTGAGGGACTGGGTGGATTGCCAGCCAGTAGCCTACCCTCACGATTTCCATTTCTCTTTCATATAGTTGAAAAGTACCTGTAACGAGATACCCGTCAAAAATATGAATATTCATTTTCACATCCCTTCTGCTTCCCGCCTCCGCGACTATGTGACTATGGTATGGGAGGTACAAGGCAGTCACAACGTCAATGAAGTCATCCTGCCCCAGGGAATAGTCGAAATTGTTTTCAACTTTGCCGAATCCTTACGGGGCACCATGTCGCAAAGCCAGGACATTTTGCAGGCTCCCCGCTGTTTTATTCAAGGCATCCACACCCGTAGCGTTCACGCAGCTTACAGGGGACAACAGCATCTGGTCGGGATTCGGCTGCATCCTTTCCGGATCCAGAGGCTGCTGGGTATTTTACCAGCTGAACTAAACAACAACACCGTTGACCTTACCTTGATCCAACCCAGCTATAAACGGCTCTGGCATCAGCTTCATGAAGCTGGTTCTTTCGAGAAGATGGTCCGGTTACTGGAGGAAGAGCTTCCGCTCCTGACAGAGCCTGCCTGTCCACGCGCCAAACACCTTTCTGATTTGTTTCTGGCAGGTAAGCCAACCAATTTCCAAACCGTAGACGCACTGGCGCAGCAGGTATGCTTTTCGCCCAGGCAGTTAAACCGGGTAGCTCACCAGCTGTTTGGCTTGTCGGCAGCCGAACTCACTCTGTACAAGAAACTGATGGAGTCGGTAAAACTCATGCATACTGAACCCAAGCTCCTTACTGAGGTGGCCTATAAAGCCGGTTTTTTTGACCAGGCTCACTTTTGCCGGGTTTTCAAGACCTATACCGGCATGTCCCCCAACGAATACAAAAAGCGCAAAAGTAGCCTGCCCTTTCACATTATTTCCTAACACGTGTCGTCATGCTTACCGGTTCAGGGAAAGATGTCCGATCTGTACAATTTTACGCGTTCTGCCGTTTGCAACTTTGCATAGTTGAAAACAAAAAAGCCATGCAAAGAACAATACTAAAAAAAAGCGCTATGTACTTTGTCATATTTTTCGCTACCTACCTGGTTGTCGGCAACCTGCTACACCGGGTCATTTTTAGAGAAATAAAACCGGATATTTCTACACATTTTAGGCCGGGACAAGAGTTTTACAGCAAAACAGAAGGGTTTCGCCAGAGGGTAACCAAACAGGAGAATGGATTTGTGTATGGCTCACTTGTAGCCGAGCCGTTCGCCGCAGGACCACCCAGGCACATCCACGTTGGATTTGATGAAATATTCGAAATTGAAAACGGTGAGCTTACCATCTGGGTCGATGGTGAAATAAAAAAATTACGCCCGGGCCAGGTATTGCACATCCCGAGGGGGGTACCTCATAAGCCCTACAATGAAACCGGTGAAGCCGTTCGGCTGAAAGGGACTTTTGCTTTTCCGGAAGCATTCGCCTTTCATTTACAGCAGGTATACGGTTACATGGATTCCCATCCTGACTTTATGCACTCGCCCAAAACACTCCTCCTGATGTCGCTCCTACAGCCCGCTGGTTTTGATTCATATCTGGTAGATGGCCCACCCGTTTTTATTCAGCAAACCATGGGCTATGTAGTAGGACCGCTTGCCAGGCTACTTGGCTACCGAAGCTATCATGAAGACTATGATTTCCCTGACAAGGAAGAGACTACAGACATTTTTACCGAACGTACCACCCAACATTGACAATAGCGTGGGGGGAGTGGGTATAAGAAGCAGATGAACCTACGGCTTACTCAATCCATCCCCGCCCCCCGCAACGTCCAGCCGCTCCGTACCCCCGTATGCTTGCCTTCGCTCACCGTTACTTCCCCGTTTACCAGCACATAGGCAAAGCCTTTGGAATACGCGTGCGGGTTGGTAAACTCGGCGGCGTCAGATACGGTTGCTTCGTCAAATACTACCAGGTCAGCCGCCATACCGGGCAGGAGCAGGCCGCGGTCGCGGAGGTTAAATTTCTGGGCGGGTAGGGAGGTCATGCGGCGGATGGCTTCTTCGAGCCGGATTACCTTTTGCTCCCGCACGTAGCGGCCCAGTACCCGGGCGTTGGTGCCGTAGGCCCGGGGGTGCGGCATGCCCGCACCGAAGCGTGCGATACCGGCGTCGGAAGCAAACATATTGAACGGATACTGCATGATCCGCACCAGATCTTTTTCGTCCATACTGAAATAGACCATCTGCGTGCGGTTGTTAGCCTGTATCATTTCCAGAATGGTTTCGGCCTCCTCGCGGGCTTTGGCTTTGCGGCCTTTCAACGTATTGATCTGACTGATGGTTTTGCCGTTGTAGGTGGTATCCGGCGCGTAGCGGGCTACCAGGGCGTAGTCGTAGTTTTTGAGCTTACTCTTTTTTAGCGAAGCCAGCATCTCTTTTTTGATCTTTTGACGAATGACCGGGTCGCTCAGCCGGGCGTGCAGGGAGTCGCGCCCGCCGCTAAATGCCCAGCTTGGTACGGTGGTATCGAGTGTGGTGCTACTGGCTACGTAGGGATACTGGTCTACGGTCACGTCCAGGCCCTCCCGCCGGGCCTGCTCTATCAGCCCGATGGTTTCCACCGAGCGGCCCCAATTGGGTTTGTAGGTAACCTTGAAGTGCGAAATCTCGACGGGCATCCGGGCCTCCCGGCCAATGGAGATCGCCTCTTTGATGGCATCCGCCACGTGATCCCCTTCGTTGCGGATGTGCGAAGCGTACACGCCCCCGTGCTTTGCGGCTGCTTTGGAAAGTGCCAGTACTTCGGGAGTTTTGGAGTAGGTACCCGGTACGTAGATGAGCCCGGTCGAAATGCCTACGGCTCCTTCCTGCATCGCTTTTTCTACCAATGCTTCCATCTGAGCCAGTTCGGCGGGGGTAGGGTCGCGCTGCGCTTCGCCCGGGTGCTGCGCTACCGCCCGGACAAGACCCCGGCCGAGGCCGACTCGCTCGACGCGGTGCGGGCGCTGCTGTCGGGCTGAGCGGCCGCGGCGCCGTCGCGGGCCGCGGGCACCGACCCGGCCGGGTCGGCACGCAGCACGCTGACCGCGAGGACGCGGCCG
>CATMVR010000511.1 GCA_950075905.1 uncultured Persicitalea sp.
AACGGCGTCGAACCCGATGAAGGCAAAGAATACGACTGCCGCACCCGTAGCAATACCCGACCAGCCAAAGTGCTCGTAGCTACCCGTATTGTCGGGAATGTAGGGCGTATAGTTGGTGGGATCGATGTGGCTCCAGCCCAAGGCGATGAAGATGAGTACTACGGCTACTTTGAGGACCACGAGTATGTTATTCATCAAAGCGGAGCCCTGCGTACCCCGGATGAGCAACAGCGATAGCAGGCTCACGATCAGGATAGCAGGCAGGTTGATCATCCCGCCTTCGATGATGGTGCCGTCGCTCAGTTTTACTACTTCAAACGGAGAGCACACCAGCTCTACCGGCAGGTGGATACCGAAGCCATTGAGGAATTCGAGCAGGTACCGCGACCAGCTCACGGCCACGGTAGCGGCACCGAGAGCGTACTCAAGTACCAGGTCCCAGCCGATGATCCAGGCCACAAACTCGCCCATAGTGGCGTAGGAGTAGGTATAGGCACTTCCCGCAATGGGGATCATGGAAGCAAATTCGGCGTAGCAAAGTCCTGCGAAAGCACAGCCAAAAGCAGCAAGAACAAAAGAGATAGTTACGGCCGGGCCGGCGTGCTCAGCGGCGGCAATCCCGGTCAGGGAAAACAGGCCGGCTCCGATGATAGCCCCTATGCCCAACGCCACGAGGCTCGACGCCCCCAGGGTACGTTTCAGCTCATTGCCCTCATCAGATGATTCGGCCATTAGTTTGTCTAACGGCTTTTTTATCCACAGATTATTTGCCATTGTAAAGTAGGGTATAAGTGTTGTATGAAGTTTGGATTGTGCGCTAAACTAGTCTAAAAAAAGGAGATAGCGGGAGGTTTGCTATATAAAAAGGGGGAAAGCCAACGGCCTTCCCCCTTTTTAGGGATTTTTCACTAAGCTTTGGCTGCTTTAGATTTCTTGCCAGCCGGCGCGGGAGTTTCTACCACCACGGGAGCAGGGTTTTTCAGCTGATCGCGCTGAAGAATATCCACTACAATTGGCGCCGCTACAAAGAGAGACGAATAGGTACCTACGATTACCCCGATGAGCATCGAGAAGGTAAATCCACGGATCACTTCACCACCAAAGATCAACAGCACTACCAGTACCAGCATGGTAGAGATACCCGTTACGGCCGTACGGCTCAGGGTACTGTTGAGGGCGTTGTTGATAATTGTCGGGATGCTTTCCTTGCGGGCTCCCTTGTCGTTGAGGTACTCCCGGATGCGGTCAAAGATTACCACGGTATCGTTCATAGAGTAACCCATGATGGTCAGTACCGATCCAATAAACGCCTGATCGATGTCCAGCGAGAAAGGCAGCCAGCCATTGAACAGCGAGAAGATGGCCAGCAGGACGATCACATCGTGAAAAAGAGCCGCCACGGCACCGTAGCTGAACGCCAGCCGGCGGAAACGCAGGAAGATATAGCCAAAGTTGACGGCCACAGCCAGTAGAATGGCCCAGATAGCCGAGATCATAGTATCGTAGGCAATGGTAGGCCCTACCTTGGCCGAGCTTACAATCTCACCGCTGTTGTTGCCTGCAACATTAGATACCCCCTGCATGATTTTTGCCTCGGCGGTTTTGTCCGCCTCGGGCGAAGTATCATCAATCAGATAAGCGGTCGTAATTTTCACCTGATCAAAACCACCAAAAGTTTTCACTTCCGGAGTAGTACCAAGCGCGTCGGTCATGGCCTGACGTACCTCGTCGGTACTTACGTTATTTTCAAAACGTACCACGTACGAGCGGCCACCTTTGAAGTCAATGCCCAATCCGAAACCTTTGAAAATGAAGGAGCCAATACCTATGGCAATGATGGCCGACGATACGATGTAGAAACGCTTCCGCTGGGTTACGAAATCAAAGTTGGTATCCTTAAACCAGTTTTTGGTCAGGCCGGAGTAGAATTTCAGCGTTTTGCCCTGCTTAATGGTATATTCCAGCAGCAGTCGCGTGATGAAAATAGCGGCGAAAAGCGAAGTGATCAAACCAATTACCAGCGTAGTAGCGAAGCCAAGTACCAGACCGGTACCAAAAATAAAGAGAATAACCCCGGTCAGTAAAGTAGTGACGTTAGAGTCAATAATAGCCGAAAGAGCATTTTTGAAACCATCGCGCACGGCCTGAGGAAACGGCTTGCCATTTTCCAGTTCTACTTTAATTCCTTCGTAGATCAGTACGTTGGCATCTACCGACATACCGATGGTCAGTACAATACCTGCAATACCCGACAGCGTCAATACGGCACCCAGGGAGGCCATTACGCCCATCAGGAAGAACAAGTTCACAAACAGAGCAATGTCGGCAATCCAACCCGCGCGGCTGTAATAGGCTACCATGAATACCAGTACCACGATCAGGCCCACCAGTGAGGAAAGTACCCCGGCGGTAACGGCCTCAGAGCCAAGCGTTGAACCTACCACGGCCTCCTCCACAATGTTGGTGGGAGCGGGCAGCTTGCCGGCTTTCAGTACGTTGGCCATGTCCTTGGTCTCTTCTACGGTAAAGCTTCCCGAGATGCTGGAATTTCCGTTTGGAATCTCACCATTCACCGTAGGAGCGGTGTAGACCTGATTATCCAGGATGATAGCCACCTGACGATTGATGTTGTTGGCGGTGAGGGTACGCCACTTGCGGGCACCTTCGCCGTTCATGCGCATGCTTACTTCGGGGCGGCCACGCTCGTCGTAGTCGCTGGTAGCGTCTACGATCACATCACCTTCCAGGGGAGCCTGTCCATTGGGCTTCTTGATAAAATATAGGGGCAGAATCAGCTGACCATTGGTAGCTTCAATGCCCTTACGGTCCCACATAAACACCAGGTCTGACGGGAAGAAAGACTTTACTTCGGGACGACGCAGAATCTCGCCGGCCCGGCCGGTATCTTTCAGGTATACACCCAGTCCCTGGGGCAGGGGCACAAAGAGGTTGGTAAGAGCGGCAGTCTGTGCAGCCAGAGCCGAGGTGTCGGCCTGGGCAGAATCGCCACGCTGGGCCAGTTGCGCTTCCAGGCTTGTAGCCGGAGCTGACTTGGCGGTATCGGCCGTAGCAGCGGCCGGACGGTTTGCCTGCTGAGCCGCATCTTCCTGCGCCAGGTATTGACCCAGTTGGTCAAGTCCGGCGGTGATTTCATTGGTATTGTATACTTCGGCAAATTCCAATTTTGCAGCCCCCGATAGTAATCGACGTACCCGCTCGGGGTTGTCTACACCGGGAAGCTCAACCAAGATCTGGTTTTTGCCAGGCAGGCGCTGCAGGTTCGGATTAGTTACCCCAAACTTGTCTACCCGCGCCTGAATGATTTTATAGGCACGGTCTATGGCGTTCTCTACTTCTTCGTTCAGTAGCGATACTACCTCGCTATCAGAAGAGTTGCTGTTGATCTTGCCGCGGTTGGCACTATTGGCAAACACACTGGCCAGGCTCGTATTGGGAGCAATATCCTTGTAAGCACTCACAAAGAGATTTACAAAGCTGCTTTGGCTGGTCTTTTGTGCTTCCTCGGCTTGCTTCAACGCTTGCTGAAACTGCGCACTGCGGGCATTGCCACCGGCCAGTCCTTTGATGATATCGCCAGGGGCTACTTCGAGCACCACGTGCATACCACCCTGTAGGTCCAGACCCAGGCTCAGCTCGCGCTCCATGACCTCCTGAAGCGTATGCCCCAGGTATACGTCCTGGCGCCATAGCGAGTCGATGTAGCTCTGCTTTTTTATGTAATCCACCTTGCCTTCGGCATTGGTGGCGTAGTCTTCGGCGGCCGACTTATAGTTGCGGGCCACAAATGTAAACGACAGGTAATAGATGCTGATGAGCGCTATTACGGCCGTTAGGGTTATTATTCCGGTTTTGTTTTGCATTAGTTAATTTATGAATGAGAGAATGAGAGATTGAGAGAATAACAGAATGAGCGACTTATGTGATAGTCTCCTGGGAACCATAATCTAAATAGGCTTAATTTTTTAGCTTTATAGACAAGTCACATTGAGGGAATTTACTATTCACTCAATCACTCATTCAAAACTCAAAATTGCTAAGGGGCGTTGGGGGCAATGTGATGCCCGAAGACGTGCTGGAAGTAGGAAAAATAGTAAAAGGGTGTCTTCCACAGGGGAGGTACCTTTATATTGTCCTCAATGCTGTACGAAAGTACGTGCGCTACTACAAAAAGTGATTTGTCGAAATCGAAGGATACGGCCGGCGTAACCACCGCATGCAGCGACAGCTCACTGACTGTCGGGGCTTCTTCCGTAGCTTTTTTGGAAGATTGTTCCGTTTTATCCTTCTCAACGGGTAGTGAAGGTACCGTCCAGGACTTACCGGCTACGGCCACCAATAGCACGAGCGCAGCCAGTAAGCTGCTCAGTATCTT
>CATMVR010000512.1 GCA_950075905.1 uncultured Persicitalea sp.
GCCAGCAGGTTATGAAACTGAAACACAAAGCCAATGCGCTCGTTACGAAACTGCGCCAGGGCTTTGTCGGTAAGCCTGGATACTTCGGTATCCTGGATCTGTACTTTGCCGCTGTCGGGGCGGTCGAGGGTACCTATGATGTGGAGCAGGGTACTCTTGCCGGCCCCCGAGGCCCCCACGATGGCCACGATTTCACCGGGCTGAATGTCAAGATCTATTCCTTTAAGAACCTGTAAGGTACCATAGCTGCGGGTAATGCCCTGCGCCGTAAGTAATGCCATGCTGTGTGAGTCAAAAATTGGATAAGTGAGGAGTAGCGCCCACTGGTAAACGGTAAAGTTTGCAAAAGAACTACTCGTCGTTTTGAATTATTCGTTAATTTGCCGTGAAAATACCAATTTACTACAATTACTCATGAATATTCACGAATACCAAGGCAAAAGCATTCTGAAAAAATACGGGGTACGTATTCAGGAAGGGATCGTGGCCGACACGCCTGATAAGGCCGTGGAAGTAGCCCGCAACCTCAGCGAACAGACCGGTACCAAGTGGTACGTGGTAAAATCCCAGATCCACGCCGGCGGGCGCGGCAAAGGCAAGGTGGTAGGCAGCGAGCAGCGCGGCGTGGCCCTGGCCAAGTCCATGGAAGACGTACGCACGATCTCCAAAAACCTGCTGGGTAAAGTGCTCGTGACGCACCAAACCGGCCCCGAAGGCAAGCAGGTAAACAAGGTGCTTATTGCTGAGGATGTATACTATCCCGGTCCCAGCGAGCCCAAGGAGTATTACCTGTCGATTCTGCTGGACCGCGCCAAAAACTGCAACGTCATCATGGCCAGCACCGAAGGTGGAATGGATATTGAGGAAGTAGCCGAGCATACGCCCGAGAAAATCATCAAGGAGTGGATCGACCCTACCGTGGGTTTGCAGGGTTTTCAAGCCCGTAAAGTGGCTTTTGCCCTCGGTCTGGAAGGGGAAGCGTTTAAGGAAATGGTGAAGTTTATTTCGAAACTGTACCTTGCCTACGCCGAAAGCGATGCCTCCATGTTTGAGATCAACCCGGTACTCAAAACCTCCGACAACAAGATTCTCGCGGTAGACGCGAAAGTGAACATTGACGACAACGCCCTGTTCCGCCACCCGGCCCTGGCCGAAATGCGCGACATCAGCGAGGAAGACCCCCTGGAAGTTGAGGCTGGTGCCAATAACCTCAACTACGTGAAGCTCGACGGCAACGTGGGCTGTATGGTAAATGGCGCCGGACTGGCCATGGCTACCATGGACATCATCAAGCTGTCGGGTGGCGAGCCCGCCAACTTCCTCGACGTAGGGGGTGGAGCCAACGCCAAAACCGTAGAAGCCGGTTTCCGGATTATCCTGAAAGACCCTAACGTGAAAGCCATCCTGATCAACATCTTTGGAGGTATCGTGCGCTGCGACCGCGTGGCCGCCGGGGTGGTAGAAGCCTACAAAGCCATTGGCGAGATTCCCGTTCCGATCATCGTTCGCTTGCAGGGTACCAACGCCGAAGAAGGCGCGCGGATCATCAACGAGTCGGGTCTGAAAGTATACTCAGCCATCGAGTTCAAGGAAGCCGCCGAGCGCGTGGAGGAGGTACTTGCCGAAATGGGTGCTTAATTCCTTGATAGATTTTTGATAAAAAGGGCGGCCCAGCGGGTCGCCTTTTTTTATGGACTAACCAATTTTTGTACAAGAATTTTACAAACAGTATTACTTTTTGTAATATTTTTGTACAAAAAGTAATACTAATATGATCAAAAGGCAGATTTATCCGAAATTGTTGGCGCACTTAACTAACCGGCAGGCCACGGTAATAACCGGGATGCGGCGGGTGGGCAAGACAACCGCCCTGCATTTTTTATTGGATAAAGTAGATCATAAAAACAAGCTTTACCTGGATTTCGAAAAAGTAGAAAACCGTATCCTGTTTGACGAGAATAGCTACATTGCAGTCGAGGCCGGCTTGCGGGCCCTGGGCCTTGACCTGACCAAACCGGCTGTACTAGCCCTGGACGAAATTCAGTTGGTAACGCATTCGCCCAGTATCATCAAGTATCTGTACGATACGTATTCGATAAAGTTTATCCTGACCGGATCAAGTTCTTACTATCTCAAAAACCACTTCACGGAGAGTTTGGCCGGTAGAAAGCGAATTTTTGAATTATACCCCCTTACTTTCGATGAGTTTCTGGCCTTTCGGGGCTATACCAAAACTCAGTATGAATCCTTTTCCCGTCAACCCTTTCTGGAAGTCTTCTACCGCTTGTTTAGACCCGAATACGAAACTTTCTTACGCTTCGGCGGCTTCCCGGAAGTGGTCCTGGCCGAAACCGAAGAAGATAAAATCGAATTTTTAAAGGACATTATCAATGCCTATATCGAGCTGGATATCAAACTGCTTTCTGATTTTCAGGTGAGTAGCGATCTATATAAGTTGGCGCAGCTACTTGCTTCCCATACAGGCAGCCGGATAGACGTAAGCAAACTGAGTAGTATTTCGGGCATAAGTAGGGTCAAATTGAATGAGTACCTAGACCTGTTTGAGTACACTTACTTTATCCACCGTATCCCTGCTTTTACCAGAAACAAAGACAAAGAAATTTCTTCCAGCAGAAAGATATACCTGGCCGACAACGGTATTTTGCAGGTACTGGCTCAGGTGAGTAGCGGACAAGCTTTTGAAAATGCCATAGCCATCCAACTCCTCCGCATGGGCGAAGTAACCTACTTTCAGAAAAAAACCGGCCAGGAAGTGGATTTTATACTGGATAAAAAGGTGGCTATTGAAGTGAAAGAAACCGCCTCGCTTCCCGACTTAAAAACCCTCAACTACCGGGCCGATGATCTGGTTCTTCCCGAGCGCTGGCTCGTGGGCCGGCATTTTTCCAATAGTGATTTCAGGGACTGGTACTGGGGAGGCACCATCTATGGATAACATATGAGTCAACTTCCATTCACCGACATCACCTACCTGAAAGAAGGTACCCCCCGCCAGCAACAAGCCTGGGAGGTACTTAACACCCACCGGGTACTCAGTATTCTGCAAGACTTTGACCCCATCCTGACCGGCACCATCCCCCTGGATATCGATATCGAAAGCAGCGATCTGGACATTATCTGTCACTGGCAGGATGCCGAACTCTTTACCCGTACCCTCCGGCATCACTGGGGTCAACTACCCGATTTTCAGCTACAATCCTATGAGAAAAACGGGTTTGATACTATCCTTACCCGGTTCACCCTACCAGGTTTCGAGCTTGAAGTCTACGGCCAAAACCGCCCTAGCTACCAACAGGAAGCGTACCGACACATGGTGCGGGAGTACGAGATCCTTCAAAAAATGGGCCCGGCCTTTAAAGAGCAGATTCGTAAATTGAAAAGGAGCGGTTTGAAAACGGAGCCGGCTTTTGCGCTGCTGCTGGGGATGGCGGGAGATCCGTATCGGGCTTTGCTCGATTATGAGCCCGAAGAGTAATTTGGATGCAGTTATTTTTTGGCAGGAAAAGTAAAATACCTGCGTATATAGTTATATTCGAAGTATAAACGCAACTGGTTGCGTTTATAAGGATGTTACCAGTAATTGTAAAAGACGACCCGAACAGAAATGATAACAGAAAAACCATTCATATTTTATTCACTACCAAAAAGTAGGACAACCCAACAACTTAATGGCGGACGAAAAATTGAAAAAGCGTGGGACAACGTTTGTAACTTCTTGACAAATTGCGCCACAACAAAACCAGACCAACCAACAAGAATTTCTTTGACTGCATACACAGCATTTAAAGGCGACCCAAATCCTGAAATTGCGGACAAAATCATTCAAGAAACAAAACAGCATTTTGACAGCGGACAAACAGAACCTGTTTCGTATGCTTATCCAAGTGGTATTCCCGACAAGCAGACAAAAACTGAATGGAACATTGAAATAAGTGATTTACAAAAGGCAATTGACTATTTAGTAAAAGGACAACCTTGGCCTAAATTCACTTTTGGACTCGTTGAACTGATTGTTACTTTTTATTTTAACCTTATTGACCCGACAACTAAGACTGAGTTTCCAAATCAAGACAACAAATCAAGTTTAATGATTTGGCTTTCGAGAAATTGTGTTTGCAGTCCTGACCTATATTTTCCATTCGAGCAAGCAGACGAAAACTTCAAACAGCCAATTAAAAATTTAGAACCGTATTTACCATTTAAACTTGAAGAAAAGTATTTACGACTTGGACGACCAAACAAAGCAAAGACACAATACACTTTTACTAAAATAGTAACGGACTAACAATGATAAGACTTGTTGCGATGTAAATATTTTTGTAATTTTGCTCATTATGAAAATATCAATTAAAGATCTAACTACTGAAAGA
>CATMVR010000513.1 GCA_950075905.1 uncultured Persicitalea sp.
GCAGAGTGTGGAGGGCAAAGAGATGAAGGTAAATATGCGGGATATGCCCGAGTGGCTCAAAAAGCAGCGGTACAGCTGGCACGGGGTAGACTACATGTACCACGGCGATATTCCGTTCAATGACTTTTACCGGCGCTATATGGAAACCCTCCTGGGGGTAGACGAAAGCGTGGGACGAGTGCAGAAGTGGCTGGACGACAACGGCCTGGCCGAAAATACGCTGGTGGTGTACATGGGTGATAATGGCTTCTCCTTCGGCGAGCATGGCCTGATCGACAAGCGCCACATGTACGAGGAGTCGCAGCGGGTGCCGCTGCTGGCCATGTGCCCGTCGCTGATCAAGCCCGGTACTAAGGTGACGCAGGTGATTCAGAACGTGGATATTGCCCCTACGCTGATGGCTTACGCGGGCATGCCCAAGCCCAAACAGATGCAGGGAGAGTCGTTTATTCCGCTGCTGAAAGGGCAGACAGTAGCCAACTGGCGCGACCGCGCTTTCTACGAATACTACTGGGAGCAGGCGTTCCCGCAGACACCCACCATGTTTGGTGTCCGTACCGATCGCTACAAGTACATCTTCAACTACGGCGTGTGGGATGCTAACGAGCTGTACGATCTGAAAGAGGATCCTTATGAGGTGAACAACCTGATCAGGAGCCCGGAGCACCAGCAGATTGCCGAGCAACTGCGCGAGGAAATGTGGTCGTGGCTGGAACGGACGGATGGTCTAAATATCCCGCTGAAACCGATCAGGCACAAGCGGTTTGATCATATCTACAAAGGAACATATTGAACAGGAAAGGCCGGAGAGCAGCTAGCACTTCGGCCTTACTGACCAAAGTCATACTTTTCTGCCTGGCGGGGTCATGGGTTTCCCGCGTTTTGAGAGCCAATTTTGGCTTTTGAAAAAATCAATTGCCTTAGCGCCAAGGTGACCCCATGGGAAAAAACGAACCACTGCATACCATACCGGCCGTTGAGGAAGCTACCTGCTACCACTGCGGGGAAACCTGCCGCGATGAAATCCGCCACTACGACGATCACAATTTTTGCTGTGAGGGCTGCCAAACAGTATACGACCTGCTCAAAGAAAACGACCTCTGCCAGTACTACCGCTTTACGGATGGTAAGGGCAATTCACCCGAGCGCGACTACTATCAGGGAAGATTTGACTACCTGGATCTGGATGAAGTACAAAACAAACTACTCGAATTCACGGACGGTCGCACGGCGCGGGTCAACTGGCTGGTACCCAAGATGCATTGCAGCTCCTGCATCTGGCTGCTGGAGCAGCTCCACCGGCTGCATCCGGGCGTGGGGAATTCGGTGGTAAACTTTCCGGAAAAAACGGTACGAATTACGTTTGATCCAAAGCAGATCCGGCTGAGCGAACTGGCCGAACTCATGACCCGCGTCGGTTATGAGCCCTACATTAGTCTGAATGATGTGGAAAAGAAAGGGGCCAGCCCGGGTGTAGTACAGGGGCGTACCCGGCTTTACAAAATCGGCGTGGCGGGTTTTGCCTTCGGAAACATCATGATGCTGAGCCTGCCCGAGTACTTTGACCTGGGGCAGGGTGGAGAAGACGGTCAACTGCGCTGGCTGTTTAGCGGACTGAATGTGCTGCTGGCCCTGCCGGTATTCTTTTATAGTGCCTCCGACTTTTTCGTATCGGCCTGGAAAGCCCTACGCGGCCGCTATCTCAATATTGACGCGCCCATCGCGCTGGCCCTGCTGTGCGTATTTCTGACCAGCCTGTACCAGATCGGTACCCAAACCGGACCGGGCTACTTCGATTCGCTGGCCGGAGCGGTATTTTTTATGCTGCTGGGGCGCTACTTTCAGGACAAAACCTACGCGGGCATTGCCTTTGACCGCGACTACAAGGCCTATTTCCCCATCGCCGTAGCCGTGCTGAAAGACGGTACCGAAACCCGCCGGCCCGTCAATGACCTGCGCCCCGGCGACCGCATCCTCGTGCGTAATCGAGAGCTAATTCCGGCAGATTCCACCCTGATAAGCCCCTCCGCCCTGATCGATTACAGTTTTGTGTCCGGTGAAGCCGACGCGCTGGAACGCCAGAAAGGGGACATTCTCTACGCCGGAGGTCGGCAGTGCGGTCCGGCCGTAGAGATGGAGGTGATGCGCCGCGTGTCGCAAAGCTACCTGACGCAGCTCTGGAACAGCGATGCTTTTACCAAAGATAAAGACGATCAGAACACCACGCTGGCGGCCCGTATCAATCGCTACTTTTCTACGGGCGTGCTGCTTTTTGCGGCCGTTACGTTTCTGGTATGGATGGGCCTGGGACAGTGGAGCATTGCGTTCAATGCCTTCACCACGGTGCTGCTGGTGGCTTGCCCATGCGCGCTGCTGCTGTCGGCTACGTTTACCAACGGCAACCTTCTGAGCTTGTTTGGCCGGCACGGTTTCTATATCAAAAACGCCCACGCCATCGAGCGCCTTTCCAAAATTGATACCGTGGTTTTTGACAAAACCGGCACCATGACCCTGCCCAACGAAGCCGAAGTGCGGTTTGTGGGAGATGCCCTCAGCGCCGAAGAGCAGAGCATGGTCAGGACCATTGCCGCGCAGTCGTCGCACCCGCTGAGCCGTTTGGTGGTGAAATCAATGGCTGAGGTACCGGTTAGCAAAAAAGCATTTACCCAGTTTGAGGAAAAAGAAGGCGCGGGTATCCGGGCTATGTGGGGGAGAAAAGCCATCCGGATGGGGGCGCGGAGCTGGGTGAGCGAGCCGAGCCACGGCATGGTACTGACCGCCGAAGCTGCTCCCAAAAATCCGCGGGTATATGTGGCGCTGGATGGCGGCGTGCGGGGGTACTTCGATATTCGCCCCCGCTACCGCCCCGGCCTGGCCGATACCGTTGCCGATTTGCAGAACGAAGGCTACGGCACCTACCTGCTTTCGGGTGATCAGCCCACCGATCAACCTTTTCTGAGCGGGTTGTTTGGCGAAGGTACCCGCTTGTTTTTCAGACAAAAACCCGAAGAAAAACTGCGCTTCGTCGAGAAGCTCCAACAGGAACAAAACCATACGGTGCTCATGGTGGGCGATGGCCTCAACGACGCCGGCGCCTTACAGCAAAGCAACGTGGGTTTGGCGGTATCGGATGATATCAACAACTTTTCGCCCGCTTGCGACGCCATTATGCAGGGCGAAAAGCTCCCCCTGCTGCCCCGGTACATCCGGCTGGCGCAGGCCGGGCAACGCATCATCAAAACCAGCTTTGGCATCTCGCTGCTTTACAACCTGATCGGGGTTTCTTACGCCGTCACGGGCCAGCTGACGCCGGTGACAGCGGCCATTTTGATGCCCATCAGTTCCATTACTATCGTCCTCTTTACTACGCTATCCACCAATCGGGCCGCCCGGCGGTGGATGCGGTAAAAACAGTATTTTCAACCCTTAATCCTTACTAGTATGAAAGCAAATCTGGGTCGTACCGACCGCCTCATTCGCATTGTATTGGCCGTAGTTGCCGTCGTTCTCTATTATTCTGGTGTTCTTACGGGTACAGTAGGTATCATCGCTGTGGTAGTGGCCGGTATACTGGTGCTGACCAGCTTCATTAGCTTTTGCCCCATTTACGCCCTTCTGGGGATCAGGAGTAACTTCACGCGTAAAAAGGCCTGATCGCTTTTCAGGAGATTTTCTGTCAGGAATTTTACCCTTATGGACATCATTGCCCGCCCCGCATCCATGACCATTCGTCACGGATGCGGGGCGGTTTGTGTATAGTACCGGTACCTTCGGTCAATAATGTTGGGCAGAAACAACTTTTCATGGATATATTTGAGAAACAATAAACTACATCAAATCTATGAAGACTTTAAAACTGCTGGCAGTGATGCTGATGATGACAGTGGCGACTCAGGCGCAAACGGTGGACGAAATACTGAACAAGTATTTTGAGAATACGGGTGGAAAAGAGAAATGGGCGGCACTGAACAGTGTCAAGATGAACGGCAAGGTGAAAGTGCAGGGCATGGAAATACCCATGAACATTATTCAAACTGCCGATGGCAAGCAGAAGATAATCATCAATTTTCAGGGCAAGGAAATTACGCAGATGGCTTTTGACGGTAATGAAGGATGGAGCACCAACTTCATGACCCAGAAACCCGAAAAAATGGACGCCGAGGCCAGTGCCAACATGAAGTCGCAGACGGGCGATTTTCCCGACCCTTTCCTGAACTACAAGGAAAAGGGCTACACGGCGCAACTGGAAGGCAAGGAGACCATCGAAGGCACGGAAACTTTCAAGGTTAAATTGACCAAAAAGCCAGTAAAAGTAGACGGCAAAGACGAGGAGAACGTTGTGTACTATTTCTTCGACGCCGAAAACTACGTGCCCATCGCTATGAAAA
>CATMVR010000514.1 GCA_950075905.1 uncultured Persicitalea sp.
AATCAGAATCTACCCTCGTTTGTAGTCATGATCTCCAAAGGAGAAGGAGCCCAGCCACTTAGTTCGGCTGCCTGGGGCAACGGTTTTCTACCGTCGCACCATCAAGGAGTCCAGTTTCGGGCCGGAAATGAACCTGTGCTGTATTTGCAGAACCCCTATGGTGTGCACGAATCTGACCGTCGTGAACAGCTGGATTTTATCAAGTCTATGAACGAACATCAGTTCGATGTTTGGGGAGATCCCGAGATTCATTCCAGGATCAGTCAATACGAAATGGCTTACAAAATGCAGGCCTCCGTTCCCGAGGCGGTCTCCACCGCCAACGAACCTGACTATATCTACGAGCTTTACGGAGAAGATGCCAGAACCCCCGGAACCTACGCGGCCAACTGCCTGCAAGCCCGTAAGCTGGCGGAAAAAGACGTAAAATTCATTCAGCTATACCACATGGGCTGGGATCACCACGGCGGCTTGCCCGGCGGAATGAAGTCCCAGGCCCGGCTCACTGACAAGGCCAATGCAGCGCTCATTCAGGATTTGAAACAACGCGGATTGTTGGATGACACCCTGGTGGTTTGGGGCGGTGAGTTTGGCCGGACTAGCTTCTCGCAGGGAAGGCTTACCCCCGAAAATTACGGCCGCGACCACCATCCGGGTTGCTTCACAATGTGGATGGCGGGCGCAGGTGTGAAGGCAGGTATAGTCTATGGCAAGACGGACGATTTTAGCTATAATGTCGCCGAGAATGGCGTACATGTCCACGATTTTCAGGCTACGCTGATGCACATTCTGGGCATTGACCATGAGCAGCTGACTTTCAAACATCAGGGCCGCCGCTTCCGCCTGACAGACGTGCACGGCAAAGTGATTCATGATATCTTATCCTGATATATGGAAAAGAGCAGAAGGGAATTCATGAAGGCGGGGAGTGTTGCTTTGGCAGCAGTTATTACGCCATTTACCATTATTAAATCAAAACCCAGGCTTAGTGAAGAAATTATTGGCCATGGTGATTTCCGGTACCGGGTTCATGAGCGCTGGGGCGTCCTGGATTCAGGCAAGCACCCCGTCAATAACTGCCACGAGATGGTACAAACCCGCAGCGGGCGGCTGTTCATGCTCACTGACGAGCAAAAAAACAATATCCTTATCTATGACCCGTCCGGTAAGTTGCTCGGAAACTGGACGCTGGGCCTTACAGGTGCGCACGGCCTTACCCTCCACAACGAAGGCGGCGAAGAGTTTTTGTACATTACCGACATCGCCTCGGGTCGGGTAATCAAGACTACGCTAGCTGGCAAAATCGTAATGGAATTAAAAAACCCCCGGAATGAGGGAATTTACGATCGGGAAAGCAAGTACATTCCTACCGAAACAGCCATCGGCCCCACTGGCGACCTGTATGTTGCTGATGGCTATGGCTCGCAATACATCCTGCGCTACGATGCAAAGGGCAACTTTATCAGCAAATTCGGGGGCGATAGTTTTTTGCAGGAAGCGAAATTCAAACAAGCCCATGGGGTAGCAATCGATTACCGGGACAAGGCAAACCCGACGCTGATCTGCACGGCCAGGATGAAGAACGCTTTCAAGCGCTTTACCCTGGCTGGTGAGTACCTTGAAACCTACTACCTGCCGGGAGCCTATCTGAGTCGTCCGGTAATGGACGATGAAAATATTTATTCCGGCGTTTGCTTCGGCATGCTGCCCGGCGACTATAATCCGAAGCTCAATCGGGGTTTCGTAACGATACTGGATAAAAACAACCGGGTGGTCTCCAATCCCGGTGGCAATGCCCCGGTGTACAAAGACGGAAAGCTGGAAATACTTTTTCAGGACCAGCCGGTCTTTAAGCATTGTCACGATGTGTGCGTAGACAAGGACAAAAACCTCTATGTGTGCCAGTGGAACGCGGGAGGTGTGTATCCCTATAAATTAGAGCGGGTGTAGCTTCCGGACTTTGATAGTTGAGCCGGGTGGTGGTTTGAATAAACCGGATAAAATTGGGGGGATTCTGGTAACCTAAAATTCCCGGCATACTTTTTTAATGCCTATGGGTATCACATTTAAATTCAACACCCCCATGCCCTTTATAGGTAACCTGATCAAGAAAGCCATAGACCTGGGAGAAGCCCTCACCAGCTACGACTCCCCCGTTGACGAGCAGCGGAAAATACTCAAAAACCTGCTCGAAAAAGCAGAAGATACCGCCTTTGGCCGTCACTATAATTTCGAGCAGATTCTGAAAAGCGAGAACCTTTTCAAGGCCTTTGCCGAAGCGGTTCCTACCCACGACTACGACAAAATGCACTCCGAATGGTGGCACCGCACGCTGGCCGGTGAGCCTGACGTATCCTGGCCCGGCAAGCCCCACTTCTTTGCCCTGAGCTCGGGCACCACCAGTTCGAGCAAGTCCATTCCCGTCACCGACGATATGCTGGCGGCCATCCGCCGGGCGGGTATCGGTCAAATCCTCGCTCTATCCGAGTTTGATCTTCCCCCTGAGTTTTTTGAAAAAGAAATCCTGATGCTGGGTTCCAGTACGGGTCTCAAAGAAGTAAACGGCCACAAGGAGGGCGAAATCAGCGGCATCAGCGCCAGCAATATTCCAGGCTGGTTTGAGTTTTACTACAAACCGGGCAAAGAAATTGCTTCCATTAGTAACTGGGACGAGCGTGTGGAGCGTATTGCGCAGGAAGCCCCCAACTGGGACATCGGCAGTCTTTCGGGCATCCCTTCCTGGATCGAGCTGATGCTTAAAAAAGTGATCGAATACCACGGCGTGAACACCATTCACGACATCTGGCCCAACTTGCGGGTATACACGTCGGGCGGGGTAGCCCTGGAACCCTACATCAAGAGTCTCGAAAAACTCATGGCCCACCCCCTGACCTACATCGACACCTACCTGGCTTCGGAAGGTTTTCTGGCGTTTCAGGCCCGGCCCGAAACCAAGGCCATGAAACTGGTGCTCAACAACGGCATATACTTTGAGTTTGTGCCTTTTCAGGGGCGGTTTATGGCCGAAGACGGTACTGTTCGCCCGGATGCCCCTGTACTCAACAGCCAGGAAGTGACCGAAGGCGTAGACTATGTGCTGCTGATCTCTACCGTAGCCGGGGCCTGGCGTTATATGATTGGCGATACGATTCAGTTTACCGACGTAAACCGCGGAGAGATCATTATCAGCGGCCGTACCAAATTCTATCTCAACGTAGTGGGAGAACAGCTACCAGTCAATAAAATGACGGATGCCGTGCAGAAGCTGAGCGAAAAAATGGGGATCGACATAAAGGAGTTTACCGTAGCGGCCATCCGGCGCGACGACGGCGAGTACATCAACCGCTGGTACCTGGGCAGCGACGATCCCTGCCAGGATCCCGATGCAGTAGCGCCAATGCTGGACGAAACCCTGCGGGCTTCCAATAAAAATTACGACGTGGCGCGTACTAAGGCGCTCAAAGGCGTGGAAGCCTTTGTGGTACCGACGGGCTTGTTTCATGAATGGAATGAGCATACCAAACAGAAGGGCGGACAGGCCAAAATGCCCAAGGTCATGAAAGAAGAGGCCTTCCGGGAATTTGAGCAGTTTATCAAACAGCATACTTTCTGAGCCGGGCTGGTCAGGTTGCCGGCGCATTTTTTTCGGAATGCGCTGCTGCCTCAGCCAGCCGAGCCTCGTAATGTTCAATCAGCTCCACGGCATCTTCCGGCGACAGGTACAGTCGCCGGATTTTCTTTTTGTAGCGCTCCGGCAAATGTGCGTGGTCCAGGATGAAGTTTTTGGTAGCCAGTATCTTCTTACCCAGTCCGTGGCTGATGGCAAACGAGTCGGCCGTACGCTCGGCCCGCATCAGGTACTTGCTGGAAAAAAGGTACCCAAAGCCAAAGCGGGCCATTTGCCAGAAATCCCGCTCTTCGTAGTCCATGACGTGGCCCAGCTCGTGCCCGATCCAGCCGATCAGCACCCGCCGTGGCAGGGTTTCGATGGGTAGTACATCAGGACCGCCCTTGAAGTACCGGCTGATACGGATAACGTAGTGCCGCTTTTTGCCCGGCGTAAAGTAGGAGCGAAACTCGGGCTGCGCCTGCATCACCGATTTTTTGATCATCGGGCTGATGAGCACAAACTTGATGCACACATCCAATAGCTCCGGATAGTACGACAGCGAAAGCAGAATTTCCTCACGCAGCAAATCGGGAATCTCCTTTTTGTGGCCAAATCGTTCGAGGGTATCACCGGGATGGGTTGGATCTTGGTTCATGGTAGTGTAACGCTGACTGCCGAAAATAGTATACTTTTAGTAAACAAAGAAAAAGGCCGGCCTCCTGGACAATAGCTGACACGACTGTGAGCAGCTACCCCCAATCGGGCTGGACA
>CATMVR010000515.1 GCA_950075905.1 uncultured Persicitalea sp.
GAGAAAGCGATTGCCGCCGGCGAGACTCCCCCCGCCGAAAAGCCGGTCGAGAAAGCACCGGAGCCCGTCAGCTCGGGGGGAATGACCGAAGAGGAGGTATCGCTGGCTTCCTCGTTTAAAGCCTCGCAGGCGCGCCTTCCCTGGCCGGTACGTGGGTTTGTATCTGACCATTTTGGCCGGAAAGAACATCCGGTACTGCGGGGGGTTATCGTGGACAACCTCGGTATTGATATTCAGACCAGTAACGGCGAGGCGGTGCGGGCTGTGTACGACGGCGTGGTGCTGGACGTGACCGACATGCCGGGAATGAACAGCGTGGTGGCCATTCAGCACGGCGACTATATGACGGTATACGCCAAATTGCAGAGCGTGTCGGTACGGCCTGGCCAGAAAGTGAAGGCCCGGGACAACATCGGTACGGTGGCTGCCGACAGCGAGGGAACCTCTTCCCTGCAATTTCAGGTTTGGAAGAATACCACCCGGCTTAATCCCGAGCAATGGCTTATGCGCCGGTAACCTGCATTAGCTTTATCTAGTACTAATTTCTGTTGGTCAAAAAACCTCCTAACTATGTCTGTACATTCTTCCGATATCAAGCGCATCACCACCCATACCATTCAGGAAATGAAAAACCGGGGCGAGAAAATCTCCTGTCTCACGGCCTATGACTACTCTATGGGAGGTATCGTAGACGCGGCGGGTGTCGAACTGATTTTAGTAGGCGACTCGGCCTCCAACGTCATGGCGGGGCACGAAACTACCCTGCCCCTTACCCTGGATCAGATGATCTACCACGCGGCCTCGGTAGTACGCGCCGTAAAGCGGGCCCTGGTGGTGGTAGATCTACCCTTTGGCTCCTACCAGGGCAACTCGGAGGAAGCGCTGCGGTCGGCTATTAGGATTATGAAAGAGTCAGGCGCTCACGCCGTGAAATTGGAAGGAGGGCTGGAAGTGAAAGAATCCATTCTGCGAATACTGAGCGCCGGAGTACCCGTTATGGGGCATCTGGGCCTTACGCCGCAGTCTATCTACAAGTTTGGAACCTATACAGTTCGGGCCCGCGAGGAGGAAGAGGCCCGGAAACTACTAGCCGACGCCCAGATGCTGGACGAAGTAGGGTGCTTTTCCGTCGTGCTCGAAAAAATTCCGTCCGCACTGACAAGGGAGGTATCCGAAAGCGTTTCCATTCCTACCATCGGCATCGGAGCCGGACCCCACGCCGATGGCCAGATCCTGGTGTTGCACGATCTACTGGGGATCAACAAGGAGTTCAAGCCCCGCTTTTTGCGGCGCTACGCCGACCTGAACGACGTGATGCACGGCGCCATTGCGCAGTACGTGGCGGATATTAAAGGCAAGGCATTTCCCAACGAAAAAGAATCTTACTGATTGCCGCTGGCAGGAAGTATTCATCACAATACAATTAATCGGGGTGCAGACGCACCGCAACCCTATGGCAAAGCGACCTTTTCGAGTTATTTACGAAGACAACCACCTGATCATCGTCAACAAGGAGGCGGGTATTCTGGTGCAGGCCGACGCCACGGGCGACCTTTGCCTGCTGGATATGGTGAAGGAATACATCAAGGAGAAATACAATAAGCCGGGGGCTGTTTTTCTCAATCCCGTGCACCGCATCGACCGGCCCGTGAGCGGACTGGTGGTGTTTGCACGTACCTCCAAGGGGCTGGAACGCATGAACGAGCTTTTCAGGAAGCGGGATATTCAGAAAACCTACTGGGCGGTAGTGCGGCGACGCCCCGCCGAGCCAAGGGGCAAGCTGGTGCATTGGCTTTCTAAGGATGAGAAAAAAAACGTCACCTCCGCCTTCGACGAAGAACTGCCCGGCACGCAGCGCGCTGAGCTGAGCTACCGCTACCTGGGAGAAATAAACCGGTTTCATCTTTTGGAGGTAAATCCCGTAACGGGCCGACCACACCAGATTCGGGTACAGCTGGCCGCTATGGGTAGTCCGATTCGCGGAGATGTGAAATATGGCTATCCAAAAGGGAATCTCGACGGCAGTATCAACCTGCACGCCCGTCGGCTCTTCTTTGAGCACCCAACCAAAAAAGAACCAATCCTCTGCAAAGCCAGTTTGCCCGATGATCCCTTCTGGGAGGAGTTTCTTCCCCTGGATCAGGAAAAAATTGATGACGATAAACTGGGATTCCTTTACGAGTAGGTACTATGTGGGACAAGCTCAAAAAACGCTGGGACGTAGATAATGGCTGGGACGTGGCCGTCATCCTGATTGTGTTTGCCTGCACGGGGTTCTCGGTGATGTACGCCAAGCGCGGACTCTACCATTTAATTGGTCTCAACGAAGACTCCGCCACCTGGCTGCGGTGGCTGGTAGCGATCGTGATTATCTTGCCGTTGTACCAGGTATTATTGCTTATGTGGGGCTGGCTATGGGGAAAATTCGACTTTTTCTGGAAGTTTGAGCAACGAATGCTTAGCCGCCTGGGCGGACTATTCCGAAAAAGAAGTTAGCGAGCTTTCAACGATCTGGGAAGGAGATCCAGACAACGTGCGCAAGGGCCCCGGATGAGGCCGGATAGGGCACTATTCTCCGGATCAACCAATGCATCTCTGCCCTTAGAGCTCCATGTCGAGCCACATGCGGTTGAACATTTTTTCGATCATTGCCGCAATACCCTGCATGGCGCCAAATACCACGCAAAGGGGCAGAATGACGGGCAGGAAAATGATCCACTGCAGCGCCATTGAGTAGTTAAATTTTTTTAAAACGGGTGCCTTCATTCTTCTGGGGAGTTTACAATATTAACATTCCTGGTCGTAACTCATTCTTTATCAATAGTATAACCACAACTTCCGTGCCAAGGTTTCCTATTTTGATATAAATATATTTAAAGTAAATGAGTTTTTAGTTATATAACAAGAGATAAAAGATAAAGTTAGGCAGGTCTACTCAAAAGTTTCGTAGGCCGATTGAAATAAAGTCGTTACTTTGTTTCAATGAATTATAAAAAGAATAAATCGAAGGAATGACCGTATCAGACATCATATATTTACTACCCGACTCGATAGCCAATCAGATAGCGGCGGGGGAGGTGGTACAGCGTCCGGCTTCGGTGGTGAAGGAATTGTTGGAGAATGCAATTGATGCGCAGGCACACAGCGTGCAGGTGATTATACGGGATGCCGGCAAAACGCTGATTCAGGTGATCGATGACGGCAAGGGTATGTCCGAGACCGACGCCCGAATGTCTTTTGAAAGGCACGCTACGTCAAAAATCCGGAACTCAGACGATCTGTTCAGGATCCGGACTATGGGTTTTCGGGGCGAGGCGCTTGCTTCTATTGCGGCGGTAGCGCAGGTAGAGCTTCGCACGCGTCGGCCGGACGATGAACTGGGTACCCTGATCAGGATCGAAGGTTCGGATATCAAGACGCAGGAGTCAGTAGCTACGTTGCCGGGTACCAATCTGCTGGTCAAGAATCTTTTTTTTAACGTACCCGCCCGGCGCAATTTTCTCAAAACCAACTCGGTGGAGATGCGCCACGTGCTCGACGAATTTCAGCGGGTAGCCCTGGCGCATCCCGAAATCGGCTTTTCGTTGTACCATAACGACGTAGAGGTGTTTAACCTGTTTGGGGGCAAGCTGGTGCGTCGGATCGTAGATATGTTTGGCAAAAACTACCGCGAGCAACTGGTATTTTGCCAGGAAGATACCTCTTACGTGAGCGTCAGAGGGTACATTGGCAAGCCGGAGTTTGCCCGCAAGACCCGGGGAGAGCAGTACTTCTTCGTGAATGAGCGCTTCATCAAGCACAGCTACCTGCACCACGCAGTCATCAGCGCCTACGAGGGCACGATTCCCGAGGGGAGTCATCCGTTTTATGTGCTCTTCATCGAGATTGATCCCTCCCACGTTGACATTAATATACACCCTACCAAAACCGAAATCAAGTTTGACGACGAGCGGTCGGTGTACGCCATCATTCTGGCGGCAGTGCGCAAGGCGGTGGGGGTTTATAACCTGGCCCCGCCCATTGACTTTGAAGACAACGTCAACTTTCTGAACCCGCCGCCCCGCCCCGCGGAATCGGTGCCCCGGCCGGTGCAGCCCGACTGGGCCGCTCAGCCCAAGGACGGCGGCAAGCGCCAACAGGGCAACCTGACCAACTGGAACAAGCTCTTCGAAGGACTCAAAAGCCCCGACGAAGAGGCCCGGCAGCAGGCGGCCATCGAGCTGGATCAAGTGGTGGCGGCGCGGCCTTCCTACCAGCAGCAGGCCGTAACGCTGGCCAGTAAGATCAACCGGCTGGCTTCCGAGACGGTTTCGCCCCCCGAGGCGGACGCCATGCTGTTTCAGCTGCACAACC
>CATMVR010000516.1 GCA_950075905.1 uncultured Persicitalea sp.
TAAACTTCTTTTTTAGTAGGACCAGGCGCATTCGATAACGTTTCCGTCGTGAGCTTGTGCGTAGGCGGCAGCGCGAAGTCGACGTTGTCAATATTTTCCAGTTTGCCGAAATCCATTGGCTAATAGGTGATTGAGTGAATAAAGGGCTGTTGGTACCCGTGTCACTATACTAAACAGAAAACCCGTGCCACGGTTCCAAACCGTGGCACGCGTACTGCTGATAACTAGAAAAATCACCCCAGGTTATGATTCACTCATACACCCGCACCTGAGCGCGGAACATGGGACGGGGGTTGTTTCTATTTTGATAGGAGTAGGTTTGCCATTTGCCTTTTTTGTTGCGGATTATGCCATATCCGGCGGCAAATTCACGGGTTGTACCAACATTCTGCCCAAAGTACTTTGTTCTTTGTCCATCGCGTAGTATCACATCGTACCAGTACCTTTTATCAGGAACTACCAGCCACTCCAACGACACAAAAAAACCATTGGTCGGGAGTGGAATATTGTATTGGCTCACGTCTACATTGACCCAACTGGCACCGCGCTTGGCTTTAACTACGAGATTTTGGTTCAGCAAGTCTTCACCCGGCATCCCATGGTCATAGGCGTAAATCCGCACCCGGAATGGGGTTTTGAATTTTCCAAAGCGTCCAATCCAATAGCTAACCTTATTGATGTAGCCCTCATTCTGGATAAAATTAGGAATCCATAATGCAATTTCCAGCATATCGTGAGAAGTAGGGCTACCAGCGAAAGAATTTGTCGAGTTCAGCTTCGATCCCAGCCAAACGTCTTTGTACCCCCCGCTCTTCACCTTCGCTTCGGCTAGTTGCAGGGGGCGAACCGTCAAAAGTACCTTGATATTATCGCGCAATTCATGGTACGGAACGCGGGCTTCGTGGTACCCCAGGCAACTTACCAGCAGCGTATCGCCTTCTTTCAGTTGGGTGAGTTCAAAGGTACCATCTTCGTTGGCAAGAAACCCCCATTGGTGGTTTTGGGTAGTAAGCGTGGCGTAGGGAACAGGCGTGTTATCAGGCAGGGCTATTACCTGTCCAGAAAGAGTTTGGGCAGGGACCTGTCGGATAAATAGTGAGAATAGCAGAGCTCCCAGGGCTCTACTTATTCCCCGTCCCCAACTTCCCGGCTGGCTGCGGCATGCCCGGCTGTACAATCTGATAGTTTTCATCTTTCTTGGCTTTCTCTACGATGGCGCGGATGTACCGGAATCAGGAGAAAGGATATAAGTCCAACTCGATCAACTGCTGTCTGAAGATTAAGCGATCCACTTCATTGAAGCGGAATATTTGCTCTGTGGCGGTACCGATGGCAGTTTTTCCAGTGATGACCCCATTTTTCAAATGGAAATGATCTGCTCACGAATGCAGCATTTGCAGAGCCCGTGCTTTGGCCAGGCCCACCAAGCGGTTAAGCATCAGATACTGCTCTACCTCGCTTTTTTCCTCAGGCGATAGGGGGGTGTCTTTCTGCTTGGCCAACAACCAGTCGAGCCGTTGCTGATGAGCCTCCGATGGCTTGAAGTCAGCTACCTTTTCGGGGTTCATGCCCGCGATGAAGGTAGAAATTTCATCAAAAACTGAGCTTTTTGGGACCATTTCGAAATAATGTTTTAAAATACAAAGATAGCCAACCCGTGCTACGGTTCAAAACCGTGGCACGTGTACATCCGAACTACTCATTCCCCGTCCCCAGCTTCCCGGCCGGCTGCGGCAGACCCGGCTGCACGATCTGATAGTTTTCATCTTTCTTCGCTTTGGCCACAATGGCCCGTACATCGGCCAGTAGCTTTTTGGAGTCGTACACGATGCCGTCCTTCACGGTATACTTTACACCACCGATGCGGGTTACCTCGTTGTTTTCGGTGAGGTTGATGGCCCCGGTGCCATAGAGTACTTTCAGGTTCGCCAAAGGGTTTTCCTCCACAATCACAAAGTCGGCCAGCTTGCCAATCTCCACCGAGCCGATCTGATCGGCCATACCCAGGGCTTCGGCCCCCTTGATAGTAGCCGCCCGGATCACTTCCAGCGGGTGGAAGCCCGCTTCGCGGAGCAGTTCCAGTTCGCGGATGTAGGCAAAGCCGTAGAGTTGGTAGATAAAGCCCGAGTCGGAACCCGCCGTGACGCGCCCGCCGCGGTTTTTGTACTCGTTGATAAACTGCATCCAGAGCTGGTAGTTGCGCTTCCACTCTACCTCCTGCTCGGTGCCCCAGCTATGCCAGTAGGAGCCGTGCGAAATACGGCTGGGCCCGTAAAAACGCCACAGAGCGGGCAGCGTGTACTCGTCGTGCCATTCGGCGCGGCGGGCCAGCATCAGTTCGCGGTTGGCTTCGTAGATATTGAAGGTAGGGTCAATGGTAAAATCCAGGGCAATGAGCTCGTCCATCACCTGATTCCACTTTTCGGAACCGGGCTTGGCGGCCTGCTGCCAGAGCTTACCGGCTTCCTCAAAGCGGTTCTGCTCGTTGTTGTAGTTGTAGTTGGCGGGGTAATTCTGGATCGTCTTGTCCTCAAACATCGCCTCGGGGAGTCCGTACCAGTGCTCCATGGTGGTGAGACCGGCTTTGGCGGTGGCCAGTACGTTCATGCGGGCTACCTCCAGCTGGGCGTGGTGGCAGGCCGAGCGCAGGCCCAGCTTCTTGTTCTCGTCCAGGGCGGCTTTGAAGATTTCCGGCTCAGCGCCGAAGAATTTGATACCATCGGCCCCGTTTTTAGCATTCTGCCGTACCCACTCGCGGGCCTGTTCGGGGGTAGAGATGGGTTCTTTGGATCCCTGACCAAAAGAAGTGTAGGCCAGAATACGCGGGGCGGTGATCTTATTTTCCTGACTTTTCTTTTTGTGCATGAGCGTCCAATCCAGGCCGTTGCCCGCCGACGGATCGCGGATGGTGGTGATGCCGTGGCCGAGCCAGAGCTTGTACACGTACTCGGCGGGGGTACCCTGCGCCCGGCCGCCGGTATGGCCGTGCATGTCGATGAAGCCGGGCATGAGATACATTCCCTCGCAATTGAGTTCCTTGTCGCCCGCATTGGCCACGGGGCGGCGCTTGGGGTCGATGGGCACGCCGGGGTACCCTACCTGCTGAATGGATTTGATTTTATTCTTTTCCACCACAATATCCACCGGCCCGATGGGCGGCGCCCCGGTGCTATTGATGAGCGTGACGCCCCGGATGATGAGCTGAGTGTAGGGGCCGTCGCCTTCGGCGCGGGGAGGGGCATCCTGTACCTGCGCGCGGAGCGGGCCCACCATCAGGAGAGCAAAGCAGAAGAGAGTAGTAAATCGTTGGAGCATAGGGTAGGGCTGGGGTAAAATGGAGGTCAGGTAGAATTGAAGGTTGTTTTGACAAAAATAAGAAAATCCGGCAGAGTCGCTGTTCAATCCCTGAAATTGAGCAGCATCTCTGCCGGATTCTTTGTAATCCTTATTTTATCCTAGCGGAGCAGCTGAATCCAACCCTTGAACACGACGGGCTCAGGATTGCGCTCCACTGACTGGAACGTCACGGCGGCTTCGTAGAAGTACTGGCCGGCGGGCAGGTCCTGCCCGTTGCTGTTTTGGCCGTTCCAGTTAATACCCGTGTCGTTGGACTCGAATACCTTGGTTCCCCAGCGGTTAAACACCCGGAACTCCACCGTTTGCACAAAGGCCGGGCAATTAAGAGGAACGAAAGTATCGTTTTTACCGTCGCCATTGGGCGTAAACACGTTGGGCAGGGCCAGTTGCGGACAATTGTCCTTACACACCACATTGCTGGGCGCGCTTTCGATGCCGAACCTATTGACGGCCGTCACGTAGTAGCAGCCCGCAAAGGAGGTTAGGTTGGTATGGTCAAAACTATTGACGGGCGATTCGGATGAGGACAATACCGACGCCAGAAAGGCGGGTTGCTCGTCGCTGTAGCGGGCATAGTAGATGCGGTACTCCACAATCCGGGGGTCACAGTCGCCACCCTGCGCGTTTTGGGTTGGATAAGTCCAGGTGAGCTCGTTGGCAAACGTCTGCTGGTTGCAGTAGGCGTCGGGTTCCAGGGTAGAGCAGTCCAGCGTATCCAGCATCAGCACCGGCGGACAGGGCCGGATGGTATCAATGGGGTTGGCGCACAGAATCTGCGAGAAATTAAACAGCACCGACGGCCGGATACGGGAGCTGTTGTAGCTACCCACGGTCTCTACCTTGTAGCAGTAGACCGAATCGGCCGACAGCGTGATGGTTTGGGTACCGTCGGCCGTGAAGCGGTCGGTGCCGTCGTCGGTATAGGCAAATGTTTCGGGCCCCTGCACGGCTACATCCGCAATGCGGTTGAAGGTACCGGGCTGCGTGCGGC
>CATMVR010000517.1 GCA_950075905.1 uncultured Persicitalea sp.
CCTCCGGCAACTCCTAAAATTCCCAAAACCGAATCACCGCCAGTCATCTCTGAGGCCCGGGAAACCATCCAACCCGTCCGGTCCGAAGCGTTGGTGGAGGTAAGCGGAAAAGTGTACAACGGGAAAAACCTTGACTTCCTCGACGGAATTGACGTCATCGTCAGAAAGGCTGCCAACGACTCTATTGTAGCCCGTACCAAAGCCGTAAAGGGGCTGTACTCCGTACTGTTGCCTTCCCAGGAAACCTACCGCATCACGGCCCAAAGCCCTGGCTTCCAGACCAGGAGTATCGTGGTGACGCCAAAGGCCGGGGTACAGGAAGTAAAAACGCTGCTGAATATGCAGGAGGAGAATTTTGACAGGCCTATATTCATTATTCCGTTTGCCCAGAGTGAGTATTCGCTCACCGAACCGGCCAAAATCATGCTGGACAGCCTGTTGGCCTTCCTGAACGCCCGCCCCGAGCTAACAATCAGGCTCCTGGGACATACCGACAATGTGGGAGAGTTTGATAAAAATATCCAGCTATCCGGCATCAGAACCGTCATTGTGCAAGACTATCTGCTCAAAAAAGGAATAGACACCGCCCGGATAGAATTGAAAGGATACGGCCCCACTCGCCCCATAGCGAGCAATTCCTCTGAGGCTTCCCGTCAGCAAAACCGCCGGGTGGAAGTATGGGTGGCCCCGGTACCCACAAAAAGATAGAGCTTCCTCATGTGAGAAAGCTCTATACTGACTATTCCTAAACCCTTAACCTTTTTACTTATAAAAAAACTGTAAGTACCTTTTAAAGACTTTCCGTTGTTGGTGCCACGTAAAGCGGCGTTTCAAAAACAACTGGTGTCAGACTCTCTATGTCAAAATTCCAGATAAACTGAATCTGCTGGACGGTCTTGTTAAAATCACGGGACCACTGTCCGGCCTGCTCGCTGCGCTGACGATTCAGTTTCGTATTGAGCGTTTTTACCGCCTCGTTGAACGCCTTTTTGTCGGCATCCATAGTATTGAGTAGTTTAGACGGTGATTGGCTGTACAAAGTCACAATTTTTTCAATCACACTCCACTCTGACTTCTTACTGTATCTGGTGAGGTTTTCGTTTACAAACTTCGAAAACTCAACTTCGGTTCCCTTAGCGAGGACTTGCGCCCTGGCGCTTGAATCATTCCTGACGATCTCAGAAAAACTTACAGCGGGACTTGCAAAAAGTATTACTCCCAATACTGCTGCAAATATAAAACTTTTTTTCGTAGTATTCATGGTTTTGTTCTATTTTTATTTTCAGTTAAAGAACATGCAAATATCCTTCGACAGTTCCATATCACAAAACCAGTTTTAAGACTATTTCAAAATATTATTTTGTATATTATTTTTATTTTTAGGTTTAAAGGCCTTTTCAAGGGCATTATTAGCCATAAATCAGAATATTATATTGCATTAAATCACCCTTTACTCTGTTTTATTCTAGTAAACGTATAGATTAAAATTCTTTATAAAATACAATCATTGATTGAAAATATTCATGGTTTGCTGTATACCCAAAGTGCAAAAAGAGAGCAACATATCGTCGGCACGGTCCAGAAAGGTTGGTAATTCGTCAAATTCCTGGTCGGAAAAGGGCTTCAATACATACTCTACCTGCCTACCCCGAGCAAAATTATTGCCAATTCCGAAGCGCAGGCGGGAATAATTTTGCGTGCCCAGCACCTCTTCTATATTCCTCAACCCATTGTGCCCGCCGTGCGACCCTTTGGGTTTGAGACGCAGGGTACCAAAATCCAGTTGCAGCTCGTCTACCACCACCAGTAGATTCTCTACCGGAATTTTGAGGGTATCCAGATAGTATCGGATGGCCTTCCCACTCAGGTTCATATAGGTAGTTGGCTTGATAAAATGAATCTGCCGCCCCTTGTGCTTCCACTCGGCGGTGTAAGCCAGGCGCTCGAACGTAAAACGAAAGTCGTGCTGAGCGGCCAGGCGGTCCAGCACCATAAAGCCCACATTATGACGGGTAAATGCGTACTCAGGCCCGATGTTACCCAGGCCAGCAATCAGGTATTTCATAAAATATTTCGGAAAGTCGTGGTTAAGACCTTAATTTAAGCCACAAATGTCGTGAATTATACCAATGACCCAAAAACGACTCATTCTAAGCAGTCCCCTGCTCGAAATCATGATCAGCCGGCTTTGCCAGCAATTGATCGAAAACCACCAGGATTTTGCCCAGTCGGTGGTGCTGGGATTACAGCCCCGGGGCATTCCCCTGGCCGAGCGCGTGGTGGCCGAGCTACGGCAAAAAACCGGCCGGCAGATTCCGCTTGGCCAACTGGACGCTACCTTTTACCGGGACGACTTCCGCCGCCGCGACTCGCCCATTGTACCCAATAAAACCAACGTGCCTTTTTTGGTAGAAAATAAAAATGTGATCCTGATCGACGACGTGGTGGCTACGGGACGAATGGTACGGGCTGCCCTCGACGCCATGACGGCCTTTGGGCGCCCCGCCCGGGTAGAGCTGCTTGTACTCATTGACCGCCGCTACAACCGCGATCTGCCCATTGAGCCCGACTACGTAGGCATGAAAGTGAATACGCTCGATACGCAGCGGGTGCAGGTAGAATGGAAAGAGCAAAGCTTTGAGGCCGACCGCATCTGGCTGGTTGATTAGCCCTATTCTATGCGTTTGCTACGTACAAACAGAGCAATGAAAGAAAACTCATTCGCGCTTTGTGCGTTTTACCTGTGTACCAGTATGCAAAATGCTATGCGAATCCGAAAGATTATCCGTACCTGTGCCTTCCTGGCTCTACTTTTTACCATTGCCTCCTGTGAAAAGAAGGAGACGATTCCGGAGCTGACCATTCCCGACAGCTATGACGGCAGTAGCTTTGCTTCTTACGCCGCGCAGGAAATTGCGCTCATTAGCAACTTGAACAATCTGATCGCCGTGCTGAATTCCGGGAATTCGGGCGAGCCAGTGAACGTACGTGATCTGGCTCTGGGGTTTTCTACCAACAGCCCCAGCGTCAAAAGTGCCACCAATACGTACTTTGCGTCGCTGCTGGAAGGTACCAACGGCTACTTCGACCGGCTGAGCAAGGCTTCGGGTAAGGGGTACGTTCCGACGGGGCCACCGCAGGGAAGCGGAGGCGTGTATGGTGGTTTTCTCTTCGATTCCACCGGCATAGAGCCCGCCGCCCTGATCGGCCGGGGGCTTCTGGGAGCAGCCCTCTACCGGCACGCGCTAAATCTCTACATCCAGAACCCTAACATCAACAATCCGGCCACTGCCGACCAACTGCTTGGGGTATACGGAGCAAACCCTTCTTTTCCCAATAGCCCCACCGCCGCGCGGGCCGACCAGGCCGTGGCGGCGCTCGCGGCCCGCTACGACAAAAATGATGGCAATGGCCTTTACTCCAAATTAAAACAGAATTTCATAAAATTGCAGGCGGCCTACAAAGCCGGGGGAAGCTATAACCAACAACGCGATCAGGCCTTTTCGGATATTCTCACTCTTTGGGAAAAAGCGCAGGCGGCCGCCGCCATTCACGCCTGCCACGAGGTGGTGAGCCTCATGAGCGCTCCCTCTCCTTCCCCGCTTGAAAAAGCCAATGCCCTGCATCGGTACAGCGAGTGCATCGGTTTTTTGCTGGGCTACAAAACCATTTCCAACAAAACCATCACCGATACCCGTCTGGATGAACTGCTGGCGCTGCTCAATTTCCAGCCACAGGGCCCCAAAGCCGCCTACAAGATTGTAACGGACCCGGCCCGGGAGCTGGCCAACGTTAGAGAAGTGATTGCCCGCTTGAAAGAAACCTACCGGTTTTCGGATCAGGAAATTGAGGATCTGAAAAAGGACTGGGTCACCGAGCAGGGGCGCTAGGTATAAATACAGATAAAAAGCCACCTATGAGTTCAGAAACTGGCAAATACATTATTGTAGCTGGCCTCGTGCTGGTGGGGATAGGGCTGGCAGTATACTTTCTGCACGACAGGCTACACTGGATAGGCCGCCTGCCGGGCGACATCCGGATCGAGCGCGACAACTTCCGCTTCTATTTCCCGATTACCACTCTCATTCTGTTCAGCGTTGTACTGAATGTACTCATCGTTTTGATCCGGAAGATTTTCGGGTAGAAGCTTCTTTGGCTTCCTTCGGCTTCCCGATACCCTCAGTATTGTACGTAAACTTATTGACGTAGAAAACTTCCCGCTGCGTGCCCGGTACGGCACTTTTTCCACTGCCTCCTACCCGCTGAATGCCATAAGCCAGAAAATACTTCCCATACCAGGCCGTCAGGGTGGCGTTTTCGTTGTAAAGAATCTTCTCGTGCT
>CATMVR010000518.1 GCA_950075905.1 uncultured Persicitalea sp.
CGGAGTAGGAAAAACCGTATTGATTCAGGAATTGATCAACAACATCGCGAAAGCATACGCCGGTCTTTCGGTATTTGCCGGAGTAGGCGAGCGTACCCGCGAAGGAAATGACCTGATGCGCGAAATGATCGAAGCCGGTATCATCAAGTACGGCGACGCGTTCAAGCACAGCATGGAAGAAGGCGGATGGGATCTTAGCAAGGTTGACTACGAGCAACTGAAAGACTCACAGGCTACCTTCGTGTTTGGTCAGATGAATGAACCTCCCGGAGCCCGTGCCCGCGTGGCCCTGTCGGGATTGACCGTAGCTGAGTACTTCCGCGATGGAGAAGGCGAAGGCAAGGGACGCGATATTCTTTTCTTTATCGATAACATTTTCCGCTTTACGCAGGCGGGTTCTGAGGTATCGGCCCTTTTGGGACGGATGCCTTCGGCGGTAGGATACCAGCCTACGCTGGCTACCGAGATGGGTGCTATGCAGGAGCGTATTACCTCTACCAAGCGTGGCTCCATTACGTCGGTACAGGCGGTATACGTACCTGCTGACGACTTGACTGACCCCGCTCCCGCAACTACCTTTACCCACCTTGACGCCACGACGGTACTTAGCCGTAAGGTAGCTGAAAAAGGTATCTACCCCGCGGTGGACCCTCTTGACTCCAACTCCCGAATTCTGACCGCCGAAATTCTGGGTGCTGCTCATTATGATTGCGCCCAGCGTGTAAAGAACGTATTGCAGCGCTACAAGGAATTGCAGGATATCATCGCGATTCTGGGTATGGAAGAACTTTCTGACGAGGACAAGCTGGTGGTATCACGGGCACGTCGCGTGGAGCGTTTTCTGTCGCAGCCTTTCTTTGTAGCTGAGCAGTTTACGGGTCTGAAAGGAGTACTGGTAGACATCAACGATACCATCAAGGGCTTCAACCAGATCATGGATGGCGGATTTGATCATCTTCCTGAGATGGCCTTTAACCTGGTGGGTACCATTGAGGATGCACAGGCCAAGGGTGAGAAGATGATGGCAGACGCCGCTAAATAAATTATGGATTAGCCATTCTGCCCATAGTGGCAGAACGGCTAAGTACCCATCATAAGCAACGACTCATGAATCTAGAAATCATAACGCCTGATAAAAAAGTGTTTGCCGGTGAGGCAACCGCCGTTACCTTTCCGGGTACCGAAGGACAGTTTCAGGTACTGAACAATCACGCGCCGCTGGTGAGTACACTCGGAACGGGTGATCTGACCGTGGAAGCGGGCGGAGCCAAACAAGTGTTCAGGATTGACGGAGGCGTAGTAGAAGTACTCAAAAACAAAGTGCTTGTATTGGCCGAGGCCATTATCTGATCAGTCGGTAGCCTTATTTTATTAAAACCAAAGAGCGAAATCCAGACGGATTTCGCTCTTTGGTTTATAAGGGTATGTGATCAAAGCAGGAAAATAGCTATCCCCGTGCTTTCTCAGCCCGGCGTTCTGCGCGCTTTTCCTTCCGCTCCTCGCGGCGCTCCTCCCGCTTATTACGGCGATCCTGCCGGTAAAGTGCCCATGCTTCCTTTACACTCAGGGCGTTGTCGAAGGTGTCGGTAAGGGCGCTCACGTAGGCGTTCCGGAGTACGCCTATCAGAATGGGCCACAAGTCGGTCTTTACATCTTCTACACTTCCTTCCAGCGGAATGCGGGTGGCTACCTGGTCTTTTACCTGGTTTTCCAATACCTTATTTCCGCCTTCGGCGATCAGCTCGCGCACAAACTGCGTCACGGTCCGGTCGTCACCCTCGTTCCACTCAAATATTTGCATATCGTGGGTGAGGGGTTTGAGGTAACCCTGTACCTGCCCGTCTTCCATCTTCATTTCACTTACAAGATCCAGGGTACCCTTTTCGAAGTCAATGTTTCCGTAGCGTTTTGCAAGGGTGTTCAGTTTTACCAGTTGCAGATCATTGAGTTTCAGGTTGTAGTCAAAATCCGGCGTTTGTTTGAGCAGCTGCATCTGGGCATCAAAGTTAAGCGTGCCACCGTAGCCGGGCAAATCGCCCGAGGCCTTGACGGGCGAGGGTAGCTTGTCAGCGTTATCTGTCACATTGCGAATATTGGCAATATCCAACTGGAAATTCTGCATTGAAAGGTCTGTGCTGGGCTGAGATATAACGTTAGTGAGATCTATTTTGCCATCGATAACCTTAAAATGATTGATTTGAAAAGGCATCAGGTCTCTGACCACCTGCGTCCAGTCGTTTTCTTCGCCGGTTTGGCTGGCATTCTCATCATCACTAAATGCAAAGTTAATCTCGGGCCGGTAGCACTCAATCTCACTCACCAGCTTGCCTTTCAGCAGTGCTGACCACTGCACCGACAGGTCCATTTTGGGAATCAGAAGGAATGGTTCTTCCACCTTTCCGTTCACTTTTCGGATGTTGATGTCATCAATCTGATAGGCTCCACGATAGAGGGCTATGTCTACATCGCTGACATGACCGGTATAGCCATCCATGTTAGCAAGTACTTTGTTGACATACCGAAGTACAAAGTAGGGTAAAAGAAGGCGGGCTATCAGGAGTACCACCACAATGCCCAGCAGGATTTTAACTGACTTTTTCAAAATGCACTAATTAAGATAATGAGAAGAATCTGTACGAAAAAAACAGAGCCCCCCCGAGAGGGACTCTGTATACGTAAGATAACTCTAAAAAATAGTGCCAGCACAGCGGGGGTACTATTCCACCTTTTCCGAAAGCATTTCCTGCATATTCAGATGTACGGCTCCCTGGAAGCCAGGGAGTTCTGCCAGGTTCGTACCCCAGAGCTGGGTGTCCGACAGCAGACTTTGGACCAATCCACTGAGGTCAGTTGGGTACTTTTTCCAGAGCTCGTGGAAATAGGAGGCAGCATCGCAGCGGATAGGGTATCTGGTGCCATCCAATTCCCCAAAGTACGCCCCTCCTTCGGAGTGGATAACCCTCATAAAAAGTACGTAAGCCGCAAATCCCTGAGCCATCCGGGCCGGCACGGTGCCAAATTTCTGGTAGTGAGAAAGGAGTGTAGGTACGTTGCGCATCTTCATTTTGGCAGTATACTGCACCGTAATGTCGATTAGCTGGTGCTTGATGTACGGATTGCGGAACCGATCCAGTACCTGCCGGCCAAACGTACGGGCGCGTTCCAGGTCTACCTCGTAGGGAATAGCCGGGGCTAATTCGTTCAGGGTCAGCTCGGTAATAAACTCCTCCATTTCGGGAGTTTCCATGCTCTCGCGCACCGTTTGCAGGCCCGACAGGAAAAACAGCGCTACACTGAATGTATGCGAACCATTGAGCAGGCGGAGTTTGAGCTCGCGGTGCAGGTCGATATTGCGATCAATAATCACCCCTGCGTCGGCCTGGGCAAAGCTCAGTACAGACTTGACTTCCTCTCCGCACTCGATGGCCCACAGCCGGTATACCTCCGACATGATCAGCAGGTCATCTTCGTAGCCCAGGGTTTCCATAAGTTCTTTCTGTGCTTCAGCGTCGGGTAGGCCCGGCACAATGCGGTCTACCAGGGAGCTGCAGAAGTGGTTGTGGTCGGTAAGCCACTGGACAAAAGCTTCGCCCAGCTTGTGGCGGCGGGCCTGCTCCAGCACGATATCACGGAGCTTGGTGCCGTTGTTTACCACAAGTTCGGTAGGTACGATCACCATGCCGCTTTCCGGCGAGCCATCGAAAGCCTGGAAACGCTCGTACAGAAAAGCGGTGAGTTTACCGGGAAAGGATACCGGGGGAGAAGCCGTGAGGTCGTCGTCCACCAGTTGAATGCCAACCTCGGTAGTATTAGAAATAGCGATTTGTAGTTCGGGGTTGTGGGCGCACTGTATGATCTCGCTCCACTCGGAGCGGGCCGAGAGGGTACGGCTGATGGCGGTATTGACAAAGTTCTCTTCCACGACCTGACCGTTTTCTATTCCCCGAATGCAGTGAGTAAACAGGTTGCTCTGCTCGGAAAAGGCATCTACGCCGCCCCGGTCGGTAGACTTCCCCCCCACGATCCGTCCGTTGAAAATTCCCTGCTGATTTGCCTTGTGCACAAAGTAGTCGGGCAGGCCGCGCAGCAGGACGCCCGTACCAAACTGAATGATCTTTTCGGGAAGGGCCAGCAGCCTTGGCGCGTCGGGGCATAGTTCTGGGCGTTGCTGCAGCAGATCGGGGGTCAATCGGGGAGTATTCATAGTAGTTAAGTAGACAGATGTATAAAAAAGATGACGGTATTTTGAATGACTAACCCCTAAACATGAGTCATCCCGAACTTTGTGCGAAGTAAACCCAAAGGGCGAGGGAAATAGCGGCTCTCAACCTGTAAATCG
>CATMVR010000519.1 GCA_950075905.1 uncultured Persicitalea sp.
CCCGGTGGAGGAGCAGCAGGCCTACTCGCCCTACAGCGCCACGTCGAGCCGGGCCGGCAATATCTGGCTCATCAGCCCCGACCTGCTGGCCCGTGAAGGCCTGCTGGAAAAAAGCAGCCTGTCGAAGTACCACCTGCCGCAAAATGGCAACACTCCTTACGCCGACGTAGAACGCATCAAGACCGAGCTGTTCCAGAAAGCATACGCTGCCTTCTGTAAATCGGAAGAAACTCTCCACGACGAGGCCTTCCGGCTTTTCTGCGTAGACAACAGCTCCTGGCTTGATGATTTTGCCCTGTACAGCGTTTTGAAAGATCAGCACCCGGGCTTGCCCTGGTACGAATGGCCAGAGGAGTACCGGCTGCGCGACCCCAAAGCGCTCAAAAAACTGGCCGCTGCCAACGCCGACGAAATTCAGAAAGTAAAATGGCTGCAGTATATCTTTTTTAAGCAGTGGAAACAGCTCAAAACCTACTGCAACAAGCGGGACATCGAGCTACTCGGCGACTTGCCTATTTACGTCAGCTACGACTCGACCGATGTGTGGGTACACCGCGACCTGTTTCACCTCGACGAGGAGGGCCGCCTGACCGGAATTGCGGGCGTGCCGCCCGATGCCTTCAGCGACGACGGACAGCTGTGGGGTATGCCCGTATACCGCTGGGATGTAGTGCGGGAGCAGGGCTACGAATGGTGGATCGACCGGATTCGTAAGAACATGGAGCTCTTTGACCTGGTGCGACTGGATCATTTCCGGGGCTTTTCAAGCTACTGGGAGGTACCGGGCGGCGAGAAAAACGCGGTCAACGGTGTCTGGGTTGAAGGGCCGGGCGCGGAGTTTTTTCAGGCAGTGGAAGCGGCCCTGGGGCATTTGCCTTTTGTAGCCGAAGACCTGGGTGACATCGATGCCGCCGTGCTGGAGCTGCGCGACCAGTTTAACCTGCCGGGCATGAAGGTGCTGCATTTTGCCTTCTCCGACAACATGCCGCAGAATGAGTATATTCCTCATAACCACGCCTTCAACTTCATTACCTACACCGGCACGCACGACAACAACACCACGCGGGGCTGGTATCGTCAGGATATTGACCAGGAGACGCGCAACCGCCTGGAACAGTACGCCGGCCGGGAGGTCAATGAGAATATCGTGCATCAGGTACTGGCCCGGATGGCCTATGCCTCCGTAGCCAAGATTGCTATTTTGCCCGTGCAGGATGTACTGGGGCTCGACGAAAGTGCCCGGATGAATACGCCGGCTTCGACGCAGCAGAACTGGAACTGGCGCCTGCGGCCCGGTCAGCTGACGGAAAATGCCCACAAGCAGCTCCGGCTCTGGACGTGGCTTTTCAACCGGGACTAGATAGGTAGTACTTTCAAACAGCAAGAGCGCCCGCGAAAATCATAGTTTCGCGGGCGCTCTTGCTTGTAGGGATAGGTACGGTACCAACTGTCCGTCTCAGGAATCTGCCTGCCGGCCGCTCCTGTATACGGCCAGAGAAACCGGAGGCAAGACCAGAGAAACTTCTGGAGACACCGCTCCGGGGTATAGGCCACCCGGCAGGGTGGGTTTTCTGAGCCAGCGCTCCTCGGTAGAGTCCAGGATCTTCTCCCACTTTTCTGTCCAGGCCGGAAAGATATGCGCAGCCTCATGGCCCGACAGGTTGAACAGGCAGAGCAGGTGCTCCTCTCCGTTGCGACTGCTGCGGCGTAGCACAAAGCCTTTCTGATCAAGCACGTGGACCCGTACTTCGTTTTTATGAAAGTTTTGAAGAGCCGGCTCCGAACGGCGCAGGTCAATCAGTACCTTGTGCCATTCGAGCATTACGCGGTGCTCTCCCCTATTACGCTTCTGCCAATCTATTTTTGAGCTCAGAAAAGTACTCTCCGCCTGCGGGTCGGGCGGATCGGTATCCCACTGAAAATCTTTGAACTCCTCTTTTCGTCCCTCGCGTACTGCTTCGATCAGTTCCTCCTCCGTATGGCTTACAAAGTAGAAGAAGGGGGTGTTTTCGGCGTATTCCTCCCCCATAAACAGCATAGGCACATACGGTGACAGCAGCACTGCGGCGGCGGCCAGCTTCTGCCGTTCGAAGTCTACCAGCACGCTCAGGCGTTCCCCGCCCACCCGATTGCCGATCTGATCGTGGTTTTGGTTAAAAACCACAAATTTTTCTCCCAGAATACCCACCGAAGAGGCTCCGTGCTTCCTTTTCCGGAATTTTACGTACTCCCCGCTGTGCACAAATCCATCCGTGTAGGCTTTGGCCAACTGCTCCATTTGCCCAAAATCCGCGTAGCGCTCTTGGCCTTCTTCGTCCAGCAGTACGTACAGGGCGTGGTGAAAATCATCGAGCCATTGGGCCTCAAAGCCCATCCCACCTACTTCCGGCGATTTTACCACCCGCGGGCTATTGAGATCGCTCTCGGCGACGAGGTAAAACGTTCGTCCTATTTTTTGCTGCAGGAGCTCAATTCGTTGCCGGGTCAGTTCCCAGAAACTCACCGCGCCTGTATCATAGATGGTGTGTACCGCATCGAGCCGTAATCCATCAATATGATAGGTTTCAAACCAGTGAATCACATTTGTGGCAAAGTACTCCCGCACGCCGTCTGACCACTCCCCGTCAAAATTAATGGCCGTACCCCAGGGTGTAGAGTACTTGTCGGTAAAATAGGGGCCAAACTGGCCAAAATAGTTTCCTTCCGGGCCGATATGATTGTATACCACATCCATAAATACCGCTATGCCCCGGGCGTGGCAGGCATCCACAAGCTTTTTCAGACCTTCGGGCCCACCGTACGAGTTCTGTACCGCATAGGGATATACGCCATCGTAGCCCCAGTTGCGGGCACCGGCAAACTGCGACACCGGCATCAGCTCAATGGCGTTGATGCCCGTAGCCGCCAGCTCATCCAGGCAGGGGATAATGGCCTCGCAGGTACCTTCGCTGGTAAACGTACCAATGTGAATCTCGTACAGGATCAGATCTTTGAAGGGCAGGCCCCGCCAGTCTTTATCCTGCCAGGCAAAAGCAGCGTGGTCTACTACCTCCGACGGCCCATGCACCCCCTCCGGCTGGTAGTGGGAGGCCGGGTCAGGAAATTCTTTTTCTCCGTTGGGGGCAAAAAAATAGCGGGTACCCGGCTGTACACCCTTGACCGATACGTTGAAGTACCCCATATCATCTTTCTGCATAGCCACCCGCTGTTCGTGCGGGGCCGTTATGTGCAGGGTCATGCTTTGCTTTTCGGGAGCCCATACCGTAAAGTCGCATTCATTAGCAGCTCTCAAATGAGCTCCGGCCTGTTTCATAGGTTTTAAGCATTTTCGTACGCATCCAGTCGAATCACCAACCCCTCATCTCCGTACAGGTTCAGGGTACCTTCTACCCTGTTCCCCTCTATCTCGACGTGCGTGGCTATTTCGATGGTCCCTTTCACCGACAGGTCGTCAGGGGTAAAATAGCACGGCCGGTGGCTCATGTTGAGCACTATCAGAAAGCAGTCGCTCCCTTGCTGATACCTTTGGTAGGCCAGCAGCTGATTGTTTGCAAAAACGGGTATATAGCTGCCATGCATCAGCGACGCCTCCTTTTGTCTCAACTCGATCAGTCGCTTATAAAACGACAGCATGGTATGTGTATCTTCTTTTTGTTTTTCTACATTAAACCGCGGGGCACTGCGGGCCAGTCGCAGCCAGGGCGTGGTGTCGTTGCCCGTAAAACCGGCGTGTTTATCGCTGTTCCACTGCATGGGCGTCCGGGCCGGATCGCGGCTAAGGTTTTTGCCGGGCATATTGAGCCCCTGCGGGTCCTGCACCTCGTCTTTGGGAATGGGCACATCGTGCATGCCTATTTCCTCCCCGTAGTAGATAGTAGGCGTGCCACGGAGCGTCAGGAGCATCAGAGCGGCTACCCGCGCCTGCTGAATGCCAATGCGGCTACTGAGCCGGGGCTGGTCGTGGTTGCCCAGTACCCAGTTGGGCCAGCCGCCTTCTGGTATAGCGGCCTCGTACTCATCAATGGCCGCCGAAATCTTCGGTGCTTCCCAGGACTGCGAGAGCAACAGGAAGTTGAACGGCAGATGTGCCTCTTTCTCATTGATTCCATAGTAGGTCACCAGCTTGTGGATAGGCAGGTATATTTCTCCGATCATCAGTCGCTCGTCGTACCCATCCAGTACCACCCGCATCTTACGAACGATGTCGTGCACCTCGGGCTGATCTGTTGAATACACCGGCAAAAGCTGCTCGTAGTCGGCCATGTGCGCCTCATAGTCAGGATTGACCGGATTGTTGCGCAGCTGCTTATCTTTGATCATGTGCCACATCACATCTACC
>CATMVR010000520.1 GCA_950075905.1 uncultured Persicitalea sp.
TGAGGGTACCTTCGAACTTGATGTACCCGAAACCAACCCGACGCTGGTTTTCAGCTTTGTGGGGTATATCACTCAGGAAATCCAGGTAGGCAACCAAACGCAAATCGACGTAAGGATGGCCGTGGATAGTAAGTCTCTCGACGAGGTGGTAGTGGTAGGTTACGGTACCCAGCGCAAATCGGACCTGACCGGAGCAGTAAGCACCGTGAAGGGCGAAACTTTGCAGGAACGCCCGGCGGCTTCGCTCAACCAGGCCCTTTCGGGTCGCCTCACGGGTGTCAACGTATCCGTCAACTCGGGTCGCCCCGGTGGCCGGGCCAATATCCGTATCCGGGGCAATACCTCCGTGAGTGTGGCTAACAACCCCCTGTACGTAATTGACGGTGTGATTTTGAACGCCACCGATCTGGCCAACGGCAGTACGCCCATTGACTATATCAACCCCAACGACATTGCCTCCATTGAAGTACTGAAAGACGCATCCGCCACAGCCATCTACGGAGCCCGGGGCGCCAACGGCGTTATTCTGGTCACAACAAAGCGCGGTAGCACTACCGGCGGACAAATTAACTACGACACCGACTTCAGCATTGGTGTGCTGCCCAAAAAAATCCCCCTCCTCAACTCGGAGGAGTTTCTACGGGTGGAGGAAATCGCTTATTCAAACGCCAAGAAATACGACCCCGTAGGCTGGGCCGGTGGCAAATACCGCGACCCTCTGACCAAGCGCTCCAATCCATTGCTTTTTGACGCCAGCGGCAAGCCCCTATACAATACCGACTGGCAGGATGAGGCATTCCGGAATGCCAAAACCCAGAACCACCAGCTCTCGTTTAGCGGTGGCAATGGCAAGGACAACTTCGGTGTGTACCTGGGTCATCGTAATGAGGAGGGACTGATGAAAGAATCCTGGCTGAAGCGCTATGCGGGCCGGTTTGTGTTTGACAGCCAGGTCAAAAGCTGGATCAAAGTAGGGGGAAGCCTCAGCTATAACGATCAGAGTGAAAGCCAGGTAGACCCCCTCGGAGCGGGTGGTATCATCGCCATGCGCCAGGTACTGGAAGCCCTGCCTATCATTCCGGTCAAGTACCCCGACGGTCGCTGGGGTGGCAACGAGGATTATCCTGGTATGGAAGGTGGTGGCAACCCCATCCACGTAGTAACGGAGCGCCTGTATTACCTCAAAACCCAGACCATGCTCGGCAATGTGTATACCAATATCAACCTGGCTAAGGGGCTCGAACTGAGGACGACACTCGGAACGAATATTATCAATCAGCGCATCGACTATTACGGTGGCCGTACCCTGAACTACATCTCCCGCAACCAGGGGGGCGATGCCTCCATTACCAATGATCGCCATAACTCCTGGCAGTTCGAAAACTACCTGACCTACAACAAGCGCTTTGCTTCTATCCACTCGGTCAATGCCCTGTTGGGAATTTCCTGGCAACATGTAGATCGGTTTACCTCGCAGGCCCGGGCGCAGCGGTTCCAGGACGACTACTTTCAGTTCAATAACCTCGGCGCAGGCGCCGTGGCGGTAGCACCTACCTCAGGTACCAGTGCATACGGCCTGAATTCCTACTTCGGCCGCATCAACTACGGTCTGAAGGATAAATACCTGGTAACGTTTACGGGCCGTATCGACGGTTCATCAAAATTTGGCTCGGCTAACCAATACGCTGTGTTCCCTTCGGCGGCACTGGCCTGGCGAGTTACAGAAGAGGACTTCATGAAGGCCGTACCGGCTATTTCCAACCTGAAAATTCGCACTAGCTATGGGGTGACCGGCAACTCCGAAATTACCGCCTACCAGGCCCTGGCTGGCCTGGGCAACTATTCCGTGATTTTCAACAACGCCCGGGAGATTGGCATTGGTGTCAACCGTCTGGCCAATCCGGACCTGCGGTGGGAAAAAACGCATCAGGTGGACGCCGGCGTAGAGTTGGGCCTGTTTAACAACCGCATCCAGCTGGAAGCCGACATTTACCGCAAGCTAACCACCGACATGCTGTTGAGCGCGCCGGTACCTTCGAGCAGTGGCTTCACCACCGTAAGCCAGAACATAGGCAGCATGCGAAACCAGGGCGTGGAGTTTGGCATCAACACCGTCAACCTGAGTGGCTCGGCGCTTACCTGGAACACGACCTTCAATATCTCCATCAATAAAAACAAAGTACTGGCCCTGACGGGCGGTGCCGATATTTTCACCGGCTCCACCATCATCCGTGAAGGGCATCCTGTGGGTTCGTTCTTTGGCTTTGTGCACCAGGGGACCTGGGGAACTGACGAGGAATCGGAAGCCGCCAAATATCTAAAAAAGCCCGGCGACATCAAGTACCAGGATGTCAACAACGATGGCCGCATCAATGATAACGACCGGGTTATCATTGGCAAGGGCATACCCGATGGCTTTGGTAGCTTCATTAACAGCTTTGGCTTCAGAAATTTCGAATTGCTGGTTGACCTGCAATTCATGTATGGCAACAATGTGCTGTTCCGAAGCAAGCACTCGGCCGAGGACCGGCAAGGCATCGCCAACAGCTTCAAGACGGTATTGAACGCCTGGACGCCTGAGAATCAGAATACCAACATTGCCCAACTTCGTCCTGTATCGGCCGGCTACAATACCAACAATGACACCGACCGCGTGCGCGACGGATCATTCCTGCGGGGGCGCAACCTGCTGCTGTCTTACAAATTTCCGTTTGCCGTTACCGAAAAACTTCACCTGAGCCGTTTGCGGGCCTTTGCTTCGGTGCAGAATTTCTTCCTGAGTACCAAATACGAAGGTTACGACCCCGAGGTGGCTACCTCTGGAGCTGCCTTTGATCAGGGCGTTGATTTGTACGCTTATCCTAAGCCCCGGGTGTTTATGGTAGGGTTAAATGTAGGTCTTTAATTTTGCTAATCCCTTAATTGACAATCAAATGAAAGCTTTGATAAAAAATTTCGTCCAGATAGCCTTAACCGGCTCCCTGCTCCTAACCGGCGCAAGCTGCTCCGACTTCCTGCAGGAGCCAGACAAGTCGAATTTTACACTCGAAAACTACTTCACCAAGCCCGAGCACGCCGAAAGCGTGGTCAACTCCACCTACGAAAGCATGCGCAGCGTGCTGGGCGGTGGCTTCGGAGGCGGTCCCTGGATGATGCTTGAATTCGGAACAGGCCTGGCCAATACCGAGCTTGGACAGGCTCAGAACAGCATTTTTGTGCGTAACCTGGTCAATAACTCAGATAATGGCTACGGCCAGACCTACTGGACAAGCTTCTATCGGGGCATCGCCAACGCCAATCTGGCCATTGCCAAGATTCCGGACATCCCCATGGACGAAACCGCCAAGAAAAAATACCTGGGCGAGGCGCGCTTCATGCGGGCCATGTATTATTACGACCTGGTGCGGATCTTCGGGAATATTCCCCTGATCACCGAACCCATCAACCTCAAGTCCGAAAACCTCTACCCCGCCCAGGCGAAACCAGAGGAGGTATACAACCTCATTGTGGCTGACCTGCTCGAAGCTGAGAAGTCCGGGCTTCCCTACACCGACGCCAGGGGGCGGGTATCCATGGGAGCGGTAAAATCACTATTGTCCAGCGTGTACCTGACCATGGCGGGTTTTCCCCTGCAGAAAGGCGCGGAGTACTACCAGAAAGCCACCGAGAAATCCAAGGAGGTGATCGATTCCAACCAGTACAGCCTGTTTCCGTCCTACGACGACCTGCACAACCCTGCTAAAAAGAATATTGGCGAAAATATCTTTATGGTGCAATACGCGGCCTTTGTGCTGCCCTCCAACTGGCAGACCTCCATCATTCCCTACAACCAGGGCATCTCGGCCTATACCGACGAGACGGGGGCCATTTTTGCCAACAAGGAGTTTGTGGAGTCCTACGAGAAGGACGACCTGCGGGCCGCCGAGAAGCAGTTCTACTATTCGTCGTTCTCCCTGCGCAGCGACCGCACCAAAACCCGTAGTCTGGGCGGCTACTACATCTATAAGCTCTTTGACCGGGATGCCCAGCTTTCTACCACAAGCAGCGGCCTGAACTGGACCCTGATGCGCTACGCCGAAGTACTACTGACGTTTGCCGAGGCAAGCAATGAGGCCAACGGGCCCAACCCCGCCGCCTATGAAGCCATAAACAAGGTGCGCAGAAGGGCCAATCTGCCCGACCTGAGTGGCTTGTCCAAGGAGCAGTTCCGGGAGGCGGTCTGGAAAGAACGCTGGTACGAGCTCAGCTTCGAGAACAAGACCTGGTACGACATGGTCCGCCTGCGCAAGGCCTTCAACGTGACGACCAAAAAGTTTGAAGACTTCGTGG
>CATMVR010000521.1 GCA_950075905.1 uncultured Persicitalea sp.
AAAGAAGGTTTGCCAGTTCATCCAGCAAAGTTCTCCCTTATCATTTGTTTTTCCCTATTTTAAATGCGTTTAACCTGCCGAACCATTGAATTTATATTGTTTGCGCATAAAGATGTAAGTCGGCATGGCCTCACACCGTTTGCAGGTACATTTCTTCCAACTCATTAGCCGTAATGCTTTCGGCGTCAATCACCGAAACCAGGTTGCCCTCCTTCATGATACCGATGCGGTGGGCTACCTCGCGGGCCCGGAAGATGTCGTGGGTAGCCATCAAAATCGCCGTTCCGTTTTTGGACAGTTCTTTCAGAATCTCCGAGAATTCGTTGGAGGCTTTCGGATCGAGACCACTTGTGGGCTCGTCGAGCAACAGGGCTTTGGCTTTTTTGGCCAGGGCAATGGCTATCCCTACCTTCTGCCGCATGCCCTTGGAGTAGCCCCCTACCCGCTGCGTATGGGCCGGTACCTGCAAACCCGCCTTGTGCAAAAACCCACTCAGCTCTTCAGCGGAGTAGGAAAACCCCGCCAGAGATGAGAAAAAGTCGAGGTTCTCGATGCCCGTCAGGTTGGGGTACAGCATCACCGTTTCGGGGATATAGGCCAGGTACTTTTTGGTTTCAAGGGCGTTTTCTTTTACCGAAAGCCCGTTGATCGAGGCGCTGCCGCTGCTTGGCTCGATGAAACCCAGGAAGCAGTTGATCGTGGTGGTTTTGCCGGCCCCGTTCTGCCCGAGCAGCGCAAAAATTTCGCCCGGCGCAATACTCAGGTTCAGGCCTTTGAGCGCTACCTGCTCTCCGTACGTTTTGGTAAGTTTACTCGCTGTCAGCATGGTTTGAATAAGTAAGGGTTGAACAATTTTGTCAGGCCAGAGTATGTGTCATTTTCTTGGTAAAATTCAGTCGTGCCCAACCCAGACATAGCAGGGTCATAACGAATAGAGGCAGTACCAGTTTCAACCAGTCTATCTGCATTTTATCCTCAAAGTATGCCAGCGTGAATGCCTGCCAGTTTTCGCCGGCCACGGGAGCCTCGGTAAAAATTTTGGGGTAGAAGTACAGACGTTTTTGCTCGTGAAAGTCTTCCAGGGCTTCGAGGTACAGCAGGTAGTTGTCCATGTCGGACAGACTGAGAGCATTGAGGTTTAGCTGGGTGTGGATAGTCGGAAAGGCCATTCCGGCGGTACGGCTGAAGGCGGCCCGTTGTTTTAGCTTTTCTTTGAGAGCCTGGGCATCGGCGGCGGCTTCGTCGTCGCCCATCTGCTGCATGGCGTAGTACCACAGCCAGCTGTAATCGGCTCCCTGCGGGTGAACAAACGAACTGAATTGCGGGTAGCGCCGGTGAAACTTCGCTACGGTAGGCTCCTTGGGCTGATCCCATTTGGTGTGGTACCCCTCGCGGCTTTCCAGCACGGTACTGAAGGCCTCGGGCACGGGGTACCTACTGACCGTCAGGGCGTGTAGCGAGGCGGGCACTACCACCGTGAGCAGCAGCCACACCAGCAGCAGCGTGAGGGAGCTCTGACTGGAACTTTTGTAAAAACTAGCCACCAGCCAGCACAGGGCAAACCAAAAACTCACGTAGAGCAGAGCCATGAGTACAAAAGCACTGAAAGCTGCATCGAAGGAGATATCCAGATAAAAGCCGCCCATACCGAGCAGCAGGAGCAACACCAGCAAAACGCTGGCGAACCGGATCAGGAGCTTCATTCTGAGCATGTTGAGCGGACTTCCCGACTGGCTCAACACCAGGCTCCAGGTACCTTCTTCTTTTTCTTCGGAAACCAGGTTGAAGCACAGGGCAATGATGACAAGGGGAAAAAAGTAGATCAGCACGAAGCTGAAATCCATATTGCCCAGCAGCTGGTACATGGGGTTCATGAGTACCCCGGCGTACTTTTGCTCTTCCAGGTTCCTGATTGTCACGCTCTGCAGGGAGGGGTTCACATCCCGCTGTCCGATGGCCAGTCCGGTCAGGTTGGGCATTTTATTTACCAGCCCAAAGCGGGCGTAGTAGAGCAGCAGGCCCATGTCCTTCGGGTTGTACTTTACCGTCCGGGCAAGACTTTCCTGTTGGTAGTGGGCCGTTTTGGCAATAATTTCCTGATTTTTTTCAAGAAAATGCTTCCCGATGTGCAGGCTTATCAGACCAGCTGCAAAGAGCAGCAGCAGGCCGGTCATTAATCCACGGGAGCGCAAAAAGTTTTTTAGGAGCAAAATACATAGCTGGATAGAATCTTTTTTCATAAAACATTTGCAATATTTTCAAGACAACGCATTGATAATAAACACCTTGCAAAATTTAAAAGCTAACTGCTAAAAGCTTGTAAACGGTTGCCAGATTTTTTTACGAGGATTCCCAGCAGGGCCAGCCAGCCCAGCAGCGAAAAAAAGGAAAGGAACTCGTGACCGTACACGGCTCCCACATTCAGAAACTCATGTCTAAAGTCGGGGAACCGGGCCCAGTGCTGCCGGCTCAGGGCCGCCGCTTTGTCTCCCGAACTCTTCACCTTATTACTGACATAGTTGATCTGCAGCTCATTCATGGTTTGCGCCAGCCGGTAGCGGTATGCCTCGGCCTGGTTTTGAAAATCGTCATAGGCCCCAAAATCGGTACCCGACAGCGCCATGGAGAGTGTTTTGATGGCCATGTAGGGGTTGATCAAGGCCGTCAGACGCACCACATTTTGCTGCTGTTGGTAGAGGTTCACCAGCCTTGCCTGATGCTGCCGGTAAGTTTCGGCGCTGAGACGCTCCCCCTCCCGCATCACGTAGCCCCCGTAGTTGAAGGGCAGCTTGTGGGTGGAGTCTACGCCGTGAGCCGCCAGCAGGGAGTCCTTCAAAGCCGCAAAATGCGGATCGTTGGGATTATGACTGTCGCCCTGCCGGATCAGCTCGGCCTCCACGGCGGTATCAAACTCTATCTTGGACGGCGAGGGTACCAGCGTTTGCCCCGCCACCTGCGCCAGTTTGGGAAGCATCAGCGTAAAAAACAGCCAACAGCCTATGAGCATCGTGAGGGAGGATTTGGAAGAACGACTGCGGGCCGAGATGTACACGGCCAGCAGGGCCAGAATCCAGACGTACACCAGGTAGCTCACTATGAGCGTGGCAAAGCGGATGTACGCCTGCGGGTGATCGGCGGTGGCGGGGTTGGCAGCCAGCAGGATACCGCCCAGCGCCACCGCCGGGAGGAGTACTGTAAGTGCCAGCAGAAAAAGACCGAGCGATTTGCCCAGGATCAATTCCGGCCAGCTGATACCCTGCGTAAGCAGGATGCGCAGGGTACCATGCTCACGCTCCCGCGAAACCAGATCGAACCCCCAGAAGAAAATCAGCAAAGGGAGCATCAGTTGCAGAACCATACCGGCCGATATTTCGCCAAAACGAAGCAGGCCGTTCGACAGGCTTGCTTCTGAAAAATTGACGGTATTTTGCCGGTGGGCTTCCAGAAAAACGGCGTTTCCTAAGTAGCTGTCCATGCCAAAGTCAAAAAAGCTCAGCGGAAAGCGCTCCCGGAATACCACGTAGCCGTAGTGCGCCATGCGGTGCGGGTGCTTGTCGGGGTTGTTTTCCCAGCGCTCGCGTACTTCGTGGCTAAACTCCGCCACGGTGTGCTGCTGCTGTTGCAACTGCCGGTAGCCCGAAAACAGGGCAAAGAGCAACAAAACGTAGAAGACGCCAATCATCCAGCGCGTGCCGGGTCTTTTGAGGGTACTATCCCAGACCTGTCGGGCAATCAGTTTTAATATGAAAGCTCTCATGGATCTATAAATCAGAATGAATAGGAGGCTGTAAGCATAAAGTTTCGGGGCGCTCCGGGAAACAACCGGGTGTAGTTTTGTGCGCCCAGCCAGTACGTCCTGTTCAGTACGTTGTTGATATTCATGGCCAGCTGCACGTTGCTTTTGGCGGGGGTGTAGTATACCGCCATGTCTACCGTGGCGAAGGCAGGTACCTCAAACGCCCGGCTAAACCACGGCACGCGACTTCCCTGCGCATTCATGCCTACACCAACCCCGAGATCTTTAAGGGAGGTTCCACGGCCAAAGTTGTACCGCGACCAGATGTTACCGCTGTGTCGGGGTACGTTTTCTTTCCGCTGCCCTACCAGGACTTCGTTGACGTCGTCCACGATGGTAGCCTCGATGAAGCTATACGAAGCGTAGACCTGCCAGTTGGGCAGGAGGTAGCCCGCCACATCGGTTTCGAAGCCACGGCTGCGGTCGGCCCCGCGCTGAATCAGCAGGTCCGGATTGGCCGGATCGTTGGCATTCATCAGGATATTTTTCTGATTGATTTCGTACAAGGCA
>CATMVR010000522.1 GCA_950075905.1 uncultured Persicitalea sp.
GGGTCTCCCGGTTGTAGCGGGCTCCCTTGCAGACCTCGCACGGGACGTAGACGTCCGGCAGGAAGTTCATCTCGATCTTGATCGTGCCGTCGCCGGTGCACGCCTCGCAGCGGCCGCCCTTGACGTTGAAGGAGAAGCGGCCCTCGGCGTAGCCGCGGACCTTCGCCTCGGTGGTCGCGGCGAACAGCTTGCGGACCTTGTCCCACACGCCGGTGTAGGTCGCCGGGTTGGACCGCGGGGTCCGCCCGATCGGCGACTGGTCGACCCGGACGAGCTTGTCGAGCTCGTCGATGCCGTTGATCCGGGTGTGCCGGCCCGGCACCTGGCGGGCTCCGTTGAGCCGGTTCGCCAGCACCGTGGCGAGGATGTCGTTGATCAGCGTCGACTTGCCGGACCCGGACACCCCGGTGATCGACACCAGGCCGCCGAGCGGCACGTCGACGTCGATGCCGCGCAGGTTGTGCTCGCGGGCGCCGACGATGGTCAGCCTGCGGTCGTGGTCGAGCTCGCGGCGCTCGGGCGTCCAGCTGCGGGTGAGCGAGTAGGTACGCTCGTTGAAGTGCGTTTCGCCCAGAAAAGACGGGATCACGGCTATGATGAGAATAAGGATCAGCCAGGGGTTAAAGGCTACCAGACCGGCACCCAGGAACAGCAGCGAAAGTATGTCCTGCATCTGCGAAAGTACCTGCGAGAGCAGCACCGTGCGGCTGGTGGTTTGGCGGCGGGCGCGTTCAAGCTTGTCGTAGAAAATCGGGTTTTCAAACTGGTACAGGTCCAGCTGGGCGGCGTGATGCACCAGATCAACGGAGGTTTTGTTGGCCACCAGATCACCCAGAAGGCTGTCGCAGAGGCCAATGAGGCGGTTGAGGAGGTCAGACACAATAGTCAGACCCAGCTCGGCGGCCACCAGCAGCCACAGGTACCGCTGCGAACCGCCATTGGCCAGGAGGCGGATGATTTCGTCGATGATCTCCTTGCCGATGTACAGCATCAGGACGGGTATTCCGGCTTTGATCAGCCGGAATACCACGTTGCCCACCGTGAGTGGCTTGTTTGTATTCCAGACCAGCCGAAAAAACGGCGGCAGGTTTTGCAGCGCCGAAAAGCGTTTTCGGAGCGACTGGCTGGTAGAGTTGTTTGATGCGGGAGGTTGTCTCAATTTTGGTAGTTATGTAGTTATAGAGCTAATCATTCTGAGGCCGAAAAAGTTCGCTGGCAACTTGTCTACGGAGCTTGGTTGCCAGTTGGTTATGCCCAGCGTAGTTTATCTTGCCACGTCCTTCTTTTTTCACTTCTGCCGAAAACCGTACATTTGCCCCAGCAATACCATTGACTTAATGACAAACCAAATTACCTATGCTTCGTACCAACTGGACCCCGGAAGAGATTGCTGATATTTACCATTCGCCTCTGTTAGACCTGATTTACCGGGCCGCCACGGTCCATCGTACCCACCACGACCCGCAGGAGGTGCAGGTGTGTACCCTGCTGTCAGTGAAGACGGGCGGCTGCCCCGAAGACTGTGCCTACTGCCCGCAGGCGGCGCGGTACAGTACCTCTGTATCTGCTCACAAGCTGATGGAAGTAGACAAGGTACTGGCCAGCGCCAATCGCGCCAGAGAGGCCGGCAGTACGCGGTTCTGCATGGGGGCCGCCTGGCGCGAAGTGCGCGACAACCGCGATTTTGACAAGGTACTCGATATGGTAAAGGGTGTCAATGCTCTGGGGCTGGAAGTATGCTGCACGCTGGGAATGCTCACGCCCACCCAGGCGGAGAAGTTGAAAGAAGCCGGTCTGTACGCCTACAACCACAACCTTGACACCAGCGAAGAATACTACGACGACATTATCACCACCCGCACCTACGCCGACCGCCTCGATACGCTAGAGCATGTGCGCAAGGCGGGGGTATCGGTCTGCTCGGGGGGCATCATCGGCATGGGCGAAACCGACGCCGACCGTATCGGTATGCTGCATACCCTGGCTACTCTGCCCGAGCACCCCGAATCTGTACCCGTCAACGCTCTGGTAGCCGTAGAGGGTACCCCTCTCGAAGACCAGCCACGCGTATCGGTATGGGATATGCTGCGGATGATTGCCACGGCGCGCATCACCATGCCCCATGCGATGGTGCGCCTTTCGGCGGGGCGGGTGAACATGACGATGGAAGAGCAGGCCCTGTGCTTTCTGGCGGGTGCCAACTCCATTTTCTCCGGTGAGAAACTCCTCACCACCCCCAACAATGAGTCTGATTTTGACAAGACCATGTTTCAGACGCTGAGCATCCGGCCGCGGGCGGCGTTTAAGGAAAAGGAAGTGGCGGTGTAAATAGTCAGGAGAGAAGATTTTAAACTATAAACAGGAAGCGAATGAATGGATTTGTTCAATCGTTTCCTGTTTCCTCTGGTTAGTCAGGTCTACTTTTCTCAGAGGTTAAATACCCAGACAAATACTCTATAACTAACCCAGGCCAGGGCACCCACAAAAAGGACCAGAAGCAGCATTACGGGCACGACCACCTTCCAGGCCCCTCCCTTGTGGCGTCCTTCCACATAGTGCTCCTGCATGAGTTTCATGTTGCGCAGGTTGGCCTTGAAGGCTACGTCAAAAATATCACCCAGGATTGGGATGGAACCTAAGAGGGCATCAATGGCAATGTTTAGAGCCATTCGGGCTACCACAAAGCCGCTGGCACCGTTTCTGGCCAGTATGGATACCATGTAGCCCGAAACTAACAAGGTGGCGAAGTCACCGGCACCGGGTATTAGCCCAATCAGAGAGTCTAGACCAAACCGAATGCTGGTGCCGGGAATCGTGAATCGGGAATCCATCCACTTTGCCATCGACTCGACATTGGAAATTGCTGATTTTTGCTTGGATGTTGCCTGCATGGGTATAGGGTTTTAGTTTTCTTCAGTCCTCCCTACTAATTGTGTGCCACTCAGAACATTTGTAAGGCATGCTTTGTGCCAATTAGCTCTTGCGAGCTAAGGCTGTTTATACCTTCGATACAATCCCCTAGACCCCTTTCAGAGCCCGCACCAGCTTTTCGGTTTGCTCCACGGAAGTAGCGGGGAAGTTAGCAATGCGCACCTGGGTTTTCTTGAATTCACCGTAGCCGCCGCCAACCACCATTCCCTGCGCTTTCAGTTGATTGATCACCTCGGCCGAGTCGCGGGTGGTATTGGCTACTACCACGGTTTGCGATTGGTGGCGGGGCTCCTTCACGAAAGCTTCCAGACCGCTATGTTTCTTCACTACGTCGTATAGCAGGCCGGCCTTGTGCTCGGTTTCCTTGCGGAGGCTTTCGACGCCGATCCGGTTGAAGTCCTCGGCGATCTTGCCCAGCAGGTAGATGCCCATCACATTAGGAGTGGCGGGGGTTTCGCTTTTCAGGGCATTTTTCCAGAGCGTGGGTAGGTCGTGATGGGCACCGATGGTGAGGCTGTCGTACTGCCGCAGGCGCTCGGCCTTGGCCAGACAGGCCTCGCTCACTATCCATACCCCCAGCCCCGCGGGCAGACCAAAGGCCTTCTGCACCGAGAAAAAAGCCGTATCTACCAGGCTGTAATCCAGGGCAGGGTAGGGGGCCGAGGACACCATATCCACCGCCAGCAGCTTGGTGGGATTGTTTTTTTTGAGCTTATGAATCTCGGCCACTGGCATCTGTACGCCCGAGCTGGTTTCGTTGTGCGTGGCGCAGATCACCTCGGCGTACTCGGGTACCTGTATTTCGGCGGCGTCGAAGCCCTCACCCATGGGCTTTTGTTCGCTGTGGGCAAACTTGTGCAGCGCCAATGCGTAATCGTAAAACTTTTTGGAAAAAGAACCGTTCACCAGGTGAAAACTCTCGTGCTCTACGCAGTTGAGCAAAATGCGCTCCCAGGCCTCCGAAGCCGAGCCCAGAAAGAACACCTGATGGGTATCCGGGATGGACAGCAGGGCACGCAGCTGATCTACCGTAAACTTGTGGAGGTCGCGGTATTGCTGGCTCCGGTGCGAGATGGAGCCGAGCTGCTGGTCAATAAAGGTCTTGACGTGCTTTTCGAACGTAGGGTACAGAGCGGCCGGGCCGGGGGTGAAGAAGGTATAGCGCATTTTGCTTTGGGAATTGGTTATTGGTTGATTGGTGGATTGGTTATTGGGGATTTGGTGGACTGGAAAATTTGTTATTTGTTAATCTGTGAATTGGATACAGGCTTTTAAGCATAGGGTTTCCCTTCTTCAAATTAACACTACTAACCAGTAACCAATCTACCAGTAACTAATCAACCAATAACCAATCAACCAGCATCAGT
>CATMVR010000523.1 GCA_950075905.1 uncultured Persicitalea sp.
CCTGCTTCCTGACAAGCTCCTGAAACTCTTCCAGTCTCTGACGGTTTTCGCGGATAGCCTTTGGAATCAGGTTCTGCTTCAGCGAGTGAGCCACCAGCATACCCACCGCTTCACCGATGCTCCACTCTACGGGATGCAGGCGGTAGCAGCCATTGGTAATGTGCGTGGTGCCGATGTTCTTGTTGGCAGGCAACAGATTTTCCATCCGCTGCGGAATCAACGCCCCCAACGGAATCTGAAAGGGTAATGATCCAAAATCCACGTAGTTGATCCCCGCCGAACTGGGGTGCAGGTCGATATGGTAGTAGCCTATACCCACGCTATCGTAAAAGTCAGCGGCCGTATTGCCCGTTTTCTTACCCGTAATCTGCGCCCGTTGTTCCGCCCCTACGTGCTCTTCCAGCACCGTAAATAGTGCTTTAATCCGCCTTGCTTCGCGGATATACGGGTACTTGGCCAGGCCATCTTCCGTCCCCATCAGGTCACCCCGCAGGCGAAGCCCCGCCCAGCCGGCACCGCCATCAGGCCGGGGGGCTTCGGTCTGCAGCCAATAGAGCAGCGACAGGCTTTGCTGCTTGGCGCGGTCTACGTGCTTGTTAAACTCCTTGTCACTCACGCCCACGATGTTACCCAGCACGTAATCATTCTGGGGCCAGTTCACAATCGTGACGTCGCCAGGGTAGGTACCCGGCACAAAGTTGTTCTTGTTGATAATTTTGCGGTAGTTCCACAAGTTGAGAGGCGCGTCCGTTTTAATTCCTTCGGGATGAAAGCCCAGCGGTTTAGGCACGGTGGGGTTGTTGGGCGTGGAGTACCATAAAGAAAGCATTTTACCCGGCCATGCGGGGGTCATTTTGGGTACGTAGTTTTTCCAGAAATCGTACTCCCTCGGCTTGTCGATGACGTGGTTTTCTCCCTTCACGTAATCCATGGCAAAGCACATGGTAAACGCCTGATTGTTGACCGGGTTGCCTACCTCGGGGGCGTGTAGCTCCCCCGTTTCCTTCCGGGATTCGGTGCCAGTCACAAACTCGGTGCCGGTCATGGGCAGCAGGTCGCCCAGCTCGGTAGCATCCACAAAGTAAGGAGCCGTAAGCACCTTTTCCTGTCCGGTACGCAGGTTCTTTACTTTCAGCGCCTTCACCTTTGTGCCGGCCACATCGGCCCCTGTGGCTTTGTGTTCCAGCAGCAGGGTTAGTTTTTTACTGCTGATGTGGGGTATTAAGGAATTCATAAGTACCTCATGAGCTACCCGTGGCTCGTGGCAGAGCCGGGATACCGACCCATCGCCGGGATTGAGGTTGGGTCGGGCTTTGGCCTCGGCCGTCAGGAGATAGTACTTCTTGTAGTACTCCCGGACATCGGTCCGGAAATCACGGTACGACTGCGGAGCGCCATGGGTTTCGATCCACTGGTGCTCGTCGGGTGGTACGCCCTGCTGACTGAGTTGGCCGCCAATCCAGTCGGTTTCTTCGGTCAGAATGACCGTCAGGCCGTTTCTGAGCGCAGCCAGCGCTGCGGCATATCCACCCAGGCCACCGCCCGCAATAACCACATCCGCCCGTAGTTCTTTTCCCGCCGGGACCGCAAAGCTACTGGAATCCGCCACCGCGGTAGTGGGTACCAGCAAGGAGCCGGCGGTGAAAAGACCACCACCCGCCGATACCAGTTCAATAAAATTTCTTCTTTTCATGGATTTAAAAAAATATAAAAAAGATACCTCCACCTCTATGTAAAAGATGAAGGTACCTGGGTTTAATTTCTACGCATTACCAGCCCGGATTCTGGGTCAGCAACGGATTAATATCCCGCTCAGCCTGGGGCACTGGTAGCAGCATCAGCTTAGGAAACCAGAACCGTTTTTCACGCAACATCCGCAGACTTTCCTGTCCGTCGTAGTTGGGGATGCTATTGAGATCATGCGCCGGAGAAAGCTTGAAGTTAGGGGTAGGCGGCATCTGCTTCAGATCTTTGGCGATGCCCATCACTTGCTGGGGCATGACGATGTCGGCAATACCCCAGCGACGGATATCGAACCAGCGGAAGCCTTCCCGGGCCAGCTCCACCACCCGCTCGCGGCGGATCAGTTTGCGCAGCTCATTCTGGTTCGTGTGAATTGCCGCGGGTACCTCGGGCTGCCCGGCCCGGCGGCGCACCTGGTTCATGGCCTGAATCACCGAAGCGTCCAGTTCATTCCTTTCGATCTTGGCCTCCGCGTACGTCAGCAGGATTTCGGCATAACGCATCAGCACAAAGTTTACCATCGACTGGAAGGCATTCTCATCTGTCATGGTATACTTGGCCCATAGCAACCCTACTCCACTCTTAGCCGGGCCAAAAGCATTATTATAATCAGCATTCGACTTCACCGACCAGGTACCATCGGCATTGAGAAAAGAGGTAGTGGGATAGTAGATATCGTAGACCAGCGTACGCTGGTTCATGAAAATGGTATCCCCAGGCATAGCCACCGTATATTTCAAGCGCAGGTCGCGATTCAGGCGGGGGTTCTTGGGATCATATACCGCAGATTCGTCGATGCGTTTGCCGTCTTTGGCCTCAAACATATCGACCAGCCGCTGCTGTGGGAAGCGTCCCGACTGTCCGCCGGCCGACCGTGAGATGCTACCCAAAGGCAGCCAGTTGCGGTTGGAGGGATCGGCATCGGAGTATAGTACCTCCCACATAATCTCCTTGCCGGCATTGGGGGCCTGCCCCGCCCGGGTGAAGAGCGCGCCAAAGTTCGGATTCAGATCCAGGCCGGCACCATCGATAACCTGTTTGGCCGCGGCGGCGGCGATGGCGTAATCCTTGTTCCAAAGAGCTGCCCGGGCTTTTATACCTAGCGCAATGGCCTTGCTCACCCGGCCGCGCTGCGTAGGTGCCCAGGTAAGAACCTGAGCGGCAGCATCCAGCTCGCTGTAAATGAACTTCACGAGTTCGTCGTGCGTAGCCCGTTTCTGGGTATAGAATTCTTCCGGCGTCAATGGTTTCGTAATGAGCGGCGCTTCTCCAAAAAGAGAGGTCAGATAGACGTAAGACCAGGCCCGGATGACGCGGGTTTCGGCCTGGAGGCGCTTGTACGTAGCCTCAGGTACCCGGCTTTTTCCTTTTTCCATTCCTTCCAGCATAGTATTAGACCGCTGGATGGTGGTATAAGCCAACCGCCAGATGTTAGCCGAATGGCTGTTGAATACATCGAAGTTTCCCTCGGCCAGTTCCACGCCACGTTGTACGGCGATGTCGGTCCAGAGATCCATGTAGGACTGGTAGGCCGTATTTCCGATGTTCCAGTAGGCAGAACGGTAAATGGCGTTGAGGGCCGCGTTCATTTCAGTTTCGTTGTTAAAAAACTGCCCGGTGGCCGGCGCGTCGAGCGGTACCTGTTCCAGGTAGTCATTACAGCTTTGCGAAAAAACGAGGGTCAGGGCCAGACCCAGTATGCATATGATCTTCTTTTTCATGTTGCTTAAAATTTAAGGTTTAGACCCACCGTATAGGTTCTCATGATGGGATAGAAATTTCCGCCGGTGTCGCGCTGCTCGGGGTCAAAGCCGGGGAAGAAGTTATCCCAGGTCACGAGGTTCTGACCGCTGAAATAGAACCGCGCTGAACCCAGTTTGACTTTGCTGGTGATGGCCTGGGGTACGGTGTAGCCCACCACCAGGTTTTTCAGGCGCAGGTACGCGCTGGACCGGATCCAGTAGGAAGAGATCACGTAGTTGTTGCCGATGCTGTTATTGGTCAGACGGGGGTAGGCAGCATTTGGATTGTCGGGGGTCCAGTAGTCTTTCTGATGCTCGTACATCGAGCCCTGAAAGCTTGATGAGAAGAAGGGCTGCGAGCCGGTACCCGACAGGTAGTTGTCGCGCTTGCCTACGCCCTGGAAGAATATCGTCAGGTCAAAGCCCTTGTACTGCGAACTCAGGTTGAGGCTGTATTCGTACCGTGGGAAATAGTTGCCCAGGATTGTCCGGTCGTAGTTGTCGATCTTGTTGTCTGGCTTCCCTTCGGGGCCACTGATATCGCGGTAGCGCACGTCGCCGGGCTTGGTATTGCCAAAGTGGAAGGGGGCATTTTTAACTTCCTCCTCGCTCTGGAAAAGACCATCAGCAATGTAGCCGTAATAAGAGTCCAGGGCGAAACCTTCCTGCTGAATCCGCCCCCCCCCGATGATAGGAGTGCCGCCATTGTTCAGGACCTTGTTTTTAACATCTGACACATTGAGCTGCACCTGATAGCTAAAATCCTCGACTTTGGCCCGCCAGCCGGCGCCCAGCTCCCAGCCGGTGTTGC
>CATMVR010000524.1 GCA_950075905.1 uncultured Persicitalea sp.
AGGATGGAGTAACTGGTGCTTTTACCAAAGCCCCGATGATTTGCCGGGCGTACTGCTGAAAAGTATTCTGCTCGGAGAGCGTCCTGACCGCTGAGCCCGAGAAGACCACTTCGCCCCGCAGGGCTTGCCGAAAGGCCTCCGCAATCGAAGGAATGGATGCTGAGTTGATAGTGGTGCCGAGTACTTCGTTGTCTACCAGCGAGCCCATGTAGCCAAAATCCGAGGAAATAAGGGGCTTGCGGGAAAGTGCCGCCCGTACCACAATAGAGCTCATACCGATATGCTTCTGATAGAGGGTCAGGACAAAATCTGACAATTCAAATAAAATCTGAATCGCCGGGCCAAAACGTTTTTCGTAAAGGCACACTACCTGAGTACCACTTTTGAGTCTGCTGATGCGCTCATCAATGGCATGGCGATAGTCATCGCTGATTGGCCCGGCCAGAAGAAGAGCAAAATCCGCTCTCTCTGCCTCCGTCAGCTGATCCGCCGCGTCAAGTATGGGCTCGATCCCCTTCCGGTTGTCGAGGTAGCCAAACACCAGAAATACTTTCCTCCGGGCCTCAATGCCCAACTTTCGCCTCAGTGCCTCTACTTCACGGGCAGAGACCGCGTACTCTTTAACGGGGTCGCTCAGCGGTAACACCCGCACCCGGTTGCTTATTTTACGGATGGCTTTAACCGATGATTTGTCCAGGCAAAAAAGATGCGTCAGAGAAGGGTTGGTCATCACCCGGCTCAGGAGCCATTTCTTACGCAGCGCCAATGCTTTTTCTTTTACCGACAGCTGAACGGAGTAATGAAAACTAGGGCGAAAATAGATGCCTGACACCGGACAGGGCGACTTTTCACCCAGCCACATCCCCATTTGAAACAGATCGAAATACATGAGCAGAGCCTGGGTAGGCCGGATCTGCCTGGCATACTTGACAAACAGATTCCACTCCGAGAAAGAACGCCTGAATGTAGACCCCTTCTGAGCCAATCGCAGCTCATCCTCGTGCAATTCCAGGCAGCTTATGCCGGGGTACGCCCTTGCCTCGGCCGAAAGAGAGGCAGAAAATCCGCAGGGGGTTACTACATACAACTCGCCGGGCATCTGATGCTCACACCAGTAGTCTACCAGATAGGTGATGTAGTCGGTGTGGTGACCGTTCAGGATTGTATCGAAAATCAGAAATTTCATACTACGCTAGTTAACCCCACGAATGGTCTGTCTACCCATATGCAAGCTTCCTCTGGTTGCCTGCCTGCACGCCTCATACAAAGCATTTCTTTTTTTCCCTGTATTGAGTTGCAATAGTAAAGCGATTGTAAATCTTTAATCATTCATTAATAAATGGTTGCATGGATACTCTTGGAGGATTAAAATTAGCTATTCTGTCTGCAAAACCGCTGATAGGTCTATTCTCTACGGCAAATCGCCTGGCTATCGGCCTAAAGTAAGAAAAGTTTTTGAATTGGAAACACGCAACCGCATCTTCTGAACCTGCCGCATACCAAAGTTACCAGCGTCGTCAGGTGGAAAAGTAGCGGTTTTAGTGATTTCTATGCTTGTGTATTTCGGCTACAAGGTACAAATATTGCTTTGCTATCAGAAAGAACAAGTACACTGAATTTTAAGGCAGAAAACCCGACTCTGGGCCGGGTTTTCTCAGATACAACAAAAGCTTCCTCCTACTGCTTCTGGTAGGCAATGCGGTAAATAGTCCCGTTGAGGTCGTCAGACACGTACAGCGAGCCGTCGGGTCCCTGGGCCAGACCACACGGGCGGTGCTGCACGGGCCCACTGGGTTTGGCCAGGTCGATGCCCGCAAAATTGTCGGCAAATACTTCGTAGGGGCCGGAAGGTTTACCGTTTTTAAAGGGCACAAAGGCCACAAAATAGCCTTTCTTCAACTGGGCGTTTTGCCCGTGAAATGCAATGAAAGCCCCCTCGCGGTAGCGGGCCGGAAACATACTGCCCGTGTAGAACAGTAGGCCGTTGGGACCAAAGTGAGCCGGAAAAGCAGCCACGGGGTTAATGGCCTTCGCACCACCCGTTTTTTTGCCATCGCCCCCGTACTCGGGATTCAGCATTTTTTTCTTCTTGAAGGGATCGTAGTACACATAGGGCCAGCCGGCATCGTCGCCCTCACGAACCTCGTACATCGTTTCGGCCGGCAGGATGGCGCTCTGCTCCGGGGTGAAGTACTGCTCATAAAAATCATGAAACTGTCCGCGCCCGTGCTGCAGCACAAACAAACTGTTGGTTTTGGTATTCCAGTCGAGACCAACGTTGTTTTTGAGGCCGGTGGCGTAGCGCACCCCGTCTTTCCGGGTCTGGTTTTGCACATCGGCCCGAAAGCGCCAGATACCCCCGCAGGTATCCAGCAAAGTACAGGGGGTCATGCCTTTGCCCGTACCAGCCTCGCGGCAGGCGTCGTTGGGCGAGCCCACATTGACGTAAATATTACCGTTGTTGTCCAGCGCTAGAGACTTGGCGTTGTCGCGCCCGGTGTCCACCAAACCACTAACGATCACTTCGGGCTGATCGGGGTTGATTATTTCTTCCCGGTCGTTGAGTTTGTAGCGGTAGATGCCACTATTGGAACTGGCGTACAGATACCCGTTTTTGATCGCGATGCCCGTACCCTTGTAATCGCCAAAGCCCGCCTTTTGGTCAGGTACGCCGTCCTGATCGGTATCGCGCAGCCGGTAGATACCCTTGCCGTCTTTCAGCCTGGAAAGTTTTATGTACAAATCTCCCCCTTTGGATGCCACCATATGACGGGCCCCTTCCAGTTCTTCGGCCACGATGGAGGCCACAAAACCAGCCGGAACTTTGATTGCCTCGGCCGGTCTGGGAAAGCCCCAGTTGGTACCCGTAGAGGGGGCCGCACCGGTAAGCGACAGCAGGGCTCCAACTCCCGCCATTGCGGAAAGGATGATGAGGGGACGCGTTAGTTTTTGCATGAGTAATTCTGATGAGTAAAGAAAATAGACCACCTACGAAAGCCTGGGTGTACGGTCTTTTACTTATGCATTTTCCGCAGCGTATTTTAGAGTAATGCGTAGAAAAAAAGTCGATCTCAACCCCAAAATAATTTTCGAGGCTCACTACGCTGATTTTGGTACAGTTTTGGCTACATAAAAATTGATTTAATGCATATTAAATCGCTACATACCTAAAATATACACTCACTATGATGACACTTTCCCCCTCAATCAGCGCGCCATTCAGATCCCGGTTCGGGAATCCTCTCGTGGAACTTTCGGAAGTAACAACCATCAAGCTGGGCTCTACTGTCCCCTCAAAAAAGCGCATGTGGATGATTTTTTTCTTCCGGGAGGACGAAAATCAAAAGGAATGGCTACTCGAAACCTGGTACTACGACTGCCGGCAAAAACGGAAAGCCGAGCTCGATCGTCTCAAAGGAAGCTGCCCTGAGCTGGTCATAAGCTAGTGCTGTCTAATTTTTAATTTCACCTCAGAGCCTACCTTCCATTAGAAGGAAAGATAATATTTTCTTGATATTTTTATATCTTTAAGTAACATCAAAAATCATGCCATTTTCCCCTCATGCTTGGGTAACATATACTTTGCGTTTTTTTTTGCACTTAAAAAGAGAAAGTTAATTTTCCGGACAGAGGGAGGCACTTTTAGGAATCTGGCCTTACATACTGCTTTCGCAGGGTGTTTACGTATAGATGTGCCTGTCGGGTTGGCTCGGGCAGTCGATACCCCCGGTAGCAGTGCAAAGTCAGGCCTATTGCCGTAGGTAAGTCGATAAGATGTCCTGGTGATATGTATACGGGATTCACTTTATTCTTGGTACGTACAGCTGCTCCAACTGTTTCTCCTTTGTAGATCATCGGCGACCAATTTCCGCGCTCTGGGGCCGGGACATTGAAGGTACCAGCCAGCACCGATTTGCCACAACCAAACGTAGGTCGGTTGAGCCAGAGCCCCAGGTGGGCCGCAATACCCATCCGGCGGGGATGCGCAATACCATGCCCATCTACCATGACCACATTGGGCTCTATGGAAAGTTTGTGCCAGGCTTCCAGCAATGCCGGCCCCTCGCGAAACGTCAGCAGACCGGGGATATAAGGGAATTTAGTCATAGTTACAACCCCTGCCTCTTCTATTACTTCCAGCGTATCCAGGCGCAACACCACAATGCCGGCATAGACGGTCTCTTCGTACTTGTTGAACGAAATATCACAGCCCGCAATGGTTTGGGGAGTACCGGCCAGTGGTTCTATGCGCAGCTGCCCGCGGAGCTCCTGTTGCAGCGCTACGGCTTCCGAAGG
>CATMVR010000525.1 GCA_950075905.1 uncultured Persicitalea sp.
CTCACGATTGTGTTCGGGGAGCGCGTCCGAAGTCACACCCGAATTTAAGAAATGACACACTTCATTGAACATATCCGCCAGAAATGATTTTTCATGCCTGGATGGGGCCTTTTACGCCAAAATTGCATCAAGTACCGGAGAGCTTCGGGAATTTACGATCTGTCAACACCAATTGTTCAACCCAGTTGAAGAAATTCGCTGCATACCGGGGGTGAGCAAGAATTGCAGTATGATACACCATTCAGCGGCTTTTGAAAGAAAAAATTGATGGCGTCAGCTTATTGATTTAGTTTGTAACCCTAAAATTGTAAGGTACAGCATGCCCACTGGTAAGATCTCCTTCAAATATATTTCTAAATTCCCCGTAAAAATGTACAGTAGAGCTGTCCTATTGATCCTGCTGTTTTGTGGGTATAGGATTAGTGCGCAGCCTGTAACGTTGTTCCAAAAAGGGGAGGCGGGTTATCAGTGCTTCCGTATACCAGCCATTATGCGTACTCCCAGCGGCACGCTGCTTGCTTTTGCCGAAGGAAGGGTAAACAATTGTGGCGATTTTGGGGATGTGGACATTGTCATGAAACGTAGCCACGATCAGGGGAAAACCTGGGATGAACTGCGTGTGGTGGCCCAGAATGACACATTACAGGCGGGAAATCCTGCCCCTGTATTTGATCTTACCGATCCGCGGTACCCACAGGGGCGGCTGTTTCTGGTTTATAATACCGGCAATGCCTCCGAGCAGCATAATCGGGAAGGAAAGGGTGTACGCGAGGTACTCTACATGACCTCTGTGGATGCTGGTGCCACATGGTCTGTGCCTACTAATATCACAAAATCTGTACATCGTCCCTTTAATCCGGCGTACAATCCAAAGTATATTGCCAAAGAAGACTGGCGGTCGTACGCCAACACGCCGGGGCACGCCCTGCAGTTGACCCGAGGGCGGCACCGTGGTCGATTGCTGATACCAGCCAACCACTCAGCCGGCCCGCCCCAAAAAAACTTTAAAGACTACCGGGCGCACGCTTTTTATTCCGACGATCACGGTAAAACCTGGAAGCTTTCTTCCGTGCTTGACTACCCGGGAAGCAATGAAAGTACCGCCGCCCAGCTATCTGACGGGCGGGTACTGATCAATATGCGCGATCAGTCGGGTAGTCGAAAGTACCGCCTACTGGCTGAAAGTACTAATGGTGGAAAAACCTGGAGCCCGGTGCGGGTAGAGACTCAACTCCCGGACCCTGTCTGCGAGGGGAGCATGCTTGAAGTAACCGGACCCGATGGAAAAACTGCAATCCTGTTTTCCAACCTGGACAGTCAGACCAAACGCGAGAATCTTACGGTGTACCAGAGCCTTGATGACGCCCAAACCTGGCAAAAAATAAAAGTCGTTGAGACAGGTTCTGCGGCCTATTCGGACCTGGTGCAGTTGACCGATAGTACCCTGGGGATTCTGTACGAAAGCGATAACTACGGTAAAATTATATTTGCAACTTTTGAGGTAGCCTTCTAAACCCGTAAGTGTATGTAGGGGGAGGGCAATAAAAGCAGCAGGTCAATAATAAAAATCATCTATTTGGAGGAATGAAAAAGAGGTACTTTGCGTTATTGTAGTCTACCATCTTTATAGATTAGTAGCATATCAATATTCCATAACTAAAACAAACTACTCTATGTCACTTCGATTAGGCGATACTGCCCCCGATTTTGAGGCCAACACCACGCAGGGACCCATCAAGTTTCACGAATGGCTTGGTGATAGCTGGGGCCTGCTCTTTTCGCACCCCGCTGATTTTACACCCGTTTGCACCACCGAACTGGGTAAGACTGCCCTTCTGAAAGGCGAGTTTGAGAAAAAGGGAGTGAAGGTCATTGCGGTTAGCGTAGACGACCTGGACTCGCACAACCGCTGGATTCCTGACATCAACGAGGTAAATAACGTGGAAATGAACTTCCCGATCATTGCCGACGAAGGCCGCAAGGTAGCCGAATTGTACGATATGATCCACCCCAATGCCAGCGAAAAAGCTACGGTTCGATCGGTATTTATCATCGGGCCTGACAAAAAAATTAAACTAACGCTGACCTACCCCGCCTCAACCGGACGTAATTTCAACGAGATTCTGCGCGTGATTGACTCGCTGCAGCTGACCGCCAACCACTCAGTGGCTACTCCCGCCGACTGGCAGGATGGCGAAGACGTGATCGTGGTGCCTTCGGTGAGCACCGAAGACGCTCAGAAGAAGTTTACCAAGGGTGTGAGAATTGTGAAGCCCTACCTGCGCTATACTCCGCAGCCCAATAAGTAGACCTTTTTGCCCTCAAGGCAGTGAGCCACTCCCAACGGAGTGGCTTTTTTTCTAAATTTGCCGCCCTATGGTGCAAAAAAAGCGACGAACCACTTCCGTTTCCAGGTCTGATAAAAAGCCACTTCCCCCGCAGGGGTGGGCTATCCTGATTGGTATAGTAGTACTGGTGGGCGCCGGTATCTGGTGGCTGTCTTATAAGAACGAAAACGAGTGGACCTACGTAAAACGCTTTGGCATCCGGCTGCCGCTGCGCTACGCCGTGCATGGCATCGACGTGTCGCATCACAACGCCCGGATCGACTGGGATAAGCTCAAAAAGGCGAAAGGGGAGAGTGTCCGAATTGATTTTGCGTACCTCAAAGCCACCGAAGGGGCCACCCACCTCGACCGGCAGTTTGCCCGCAATTGGCGGGAAGCCCGGCGGGTGGGTATCCGGCGGGGGGCTTACCATTTCTATAATCCCCGGGTATACTCCAACCAGCAGGCCGAAAACTTTATCCGGCAGGTGAAGATGCAGCCGGGCGACCTGCCCCCCGTGCTCGATCTGGAAGTAGAAGCTGGCAAGCCTCCCGAAATTATCATCAAGGGGGTACGTAACTGGCTAACCATCATCGAAAATCACTACGGGGTGCGTCCGATTATTTATGTGAATGAGCATTTTTATAAAAAATACATCGCCGGTAATTTTGACGAGTACCCGCTATGGCTGGCGGGCTACTCGCGGGTACATCTGGATGATCTGGCCGGGGCGGCCAACGTGCTGCTGTGGCAGCACAGCGAAAAAGGCTACGTGGATGGTATCCGCGGTTTTGTGGACTTTAACGTATTTATGCACGATATAGAAACCTGGCAGCAGGTAGGAAAGCGGTAGGCGTATGCCCTGCTCCTACCTGACCAACAATAATAACTACCATGCAAGAAGATTCTGACCAGGCAAAACGGATCAATAAATTCATCAGCGAAACCGGATTTTGCTCCCGGCGGGAAGCCGACAAATTGATCGAGGCCGGTAAAGTGAGCCTGAATGGCCGGGTGGCCGTTCTGGGCGACAAAGCCACGGCCGGCGACGAGGTGAAAATCAATGGTAAATTACTGAACACCGGTAGAAAAGCCGCTATTTACCTTGCTTTCCACAAACCCGTCGGAATTACCTGCACCACCGAGCGGCACATCAGGGGCAATATTATTGACTATATCCGCCATCCCGAGCGGATTTTTCCGATTGGGCGGCTCGATAAACCCTCCGAAGGGCTCATATTTCTGACCAGTGACGGTGATATTGTAAACAAAATACTCCGGGCGGGAAATCAGCACGAGAAGGAGTACGAAGTGACGGTAGACAAACCCATTACCGACGATTTTGTCCAGAAAATGCGGAGCGGTGTTCCTATTTTGGATACGGTCACCCAGAAATGCTACGTAAAGCAGGAAGGACGGTACTCGTTCCGAATCATCCTGACCCAGGGCCTCAACCGGCAGATTCGTCGGATGTGTACCTACCTGGGGTACAACGTCAACCGGCTCAAACGGGTCCGGATCATGAACGTAACCCTCGAAGGCCTGCCCGTCGGGAAGTGGCGTAACCTCACCGCCGCCGAAATGAAAGTGATTAACGAAATGGTGGCGCAGTCCACAAAAACAGAAGAAGGTTCTTATCTTGACCCCCAAACCGAAGAGGAGGGAGACGACTGAGCCCTCGCGGAATTCATCAACCATAACTACAATCAATCAACAAGCCACCTCTATGGATAATGTACAGGAGCTGTCTGATTTGCTCAATCTCGAAAAAATTGAGGAAAATATATTTCGGGGCGAAAATTACCTGGCGCCCTGGAAGCGGGTATTTGGCGGACAGGTACTGGCCCAGGCCCTTCGGGCGTGCTACAACACCGTGCCCGAAGGGCGTTTGGTGCACTCCATGCACGCCTACTTTATCCTGGCCGGTGATATTGGCCAGCCCATTATTT
>CATMVR010000526.1 GCA_950075905.1 uncultured Persicitalea sp.
TTTTGCAGGCCTACTACGATATCGAATACCTGTTTAGTGTGCCTCCGGGCGCCTTTGACCCTCCTCCGAAAGTACAGTCGGGCATTATTCGGTTGCTGAGAAACGATACCCTCACATTAGACTGTGACGAAAAGCTATTTACGAGGGTGGTAAAAACCGGATTTAACCAGAGGCGCAAGACGCTCCGCAACGCGCTGAAACCGCTGGGCGTAGTTTTTGAATCACCCTATCTGGACAAACGCGCCGAGCAGCTGGGTGTAAACGATTTTGTCATCCTAACCCGTCAGATAGAGACCGCAGTAAACGAAGAAAACCCGTTGAGGGGGTAGATTTTAACAGATTACCGTCATGACTTTCGAACTTACCCAGGAATATCTTGACCATATTGTTGAACTGATTGAGCAGCAGGATGCGGTCACGCTAAAATCCGAGCTGGAAGAGTTGTATCCGGCCGACATTACCGGCATTCTCTACGAGATAGAAAGCCAGCAGGCCCACTACCTGGTCAACCAGCTGGATACGCGCGTGGGGGCCGAGATTCTGGCGGATCTGGATCGGGACGAGCGGCGGGATTTCCTGAAAACATTTACCTCCGAAGAAATTGCCCGGTACGTAAATTACCTGGACTCCGACGACGCCGTGGATTTGCTCAACGAGCAACCCATCAGGATTAGAGAAGAGGTGATTGCGATGCTTGAAGACCGCGAGCAGGCCCGGTTTATCCTGGATCTGCTCCACTACGATGAAGACGTGGCCGGTGGTCTGATGCAGAAGGAGCTGGTGAAAGCCAACGTCAACTGGAACATGAATCAGTGCATCGAGGAGCTGCGTAAGCAGGCCGAAGATGTGGAAAAGGTATACGCCGTGTACGTGGTAGACGACAACGACCGGCTGCTGGGCCTACTCTCGCTGAAACGTATCGTGCTGGCTCACAAGAATACCAAAGTGGAAAGCATATACGATAAAGACCTCATCTATGTAGAAACCTACCGCCCCGCCGAGGAGGTAGCGGAGCTGATGCGCCGCTACGACCTGGACGTGATTCCTGTCGTGAATGTGCAGGGCCGCCTGCTGGGGCGCATTACTATTGACGACGTGGTGGACGTGATTACCGAGCAGGCCAGCTCAGATACCCTGGCCATGGCCGGTATCACCGGCGATGTGGAGGAGGACGATACCGTCTGGAAACAAACCAAAGGCCGCCTACCCTGGCTATTGGTAGGTATGATGGGTGGAATTTTGGCGGCCAAGTTTATCGGCTTTTTCGAGGGTGACCTCAAAGTAGTACCCGCCATGGCGGCCTTTATCCCCATCATCGGCTCTACGGGGGGCAACGTGGGCATTCAGACCTCTTCCATCATTCTGCAAAGCCTGGCCGACAAACCTGGCCTTGATCCCGGCGTATGGGAGCGACTACTCCGGATGTTTGGCGTGGCCTTTATCAATGGCATTATCATCAGCATCATTGTTTTTGGCTTCAACCTGCTCATCGGCAACGAGCTCCAACTCGCCATCGTGGTATCGTCCGCCCTACTGAGCGTGGTGTTTCTCGCTTCTTTTATGGGTACTGTCACCCCCCTACTCCTCGACAAACTCGGCATCAACCCCGCGGTAGCTTCGGGCCCGTTCATTACCACCGCCAACGATCTCATCGGCTACGGTGTCTACTTCGGTCTGGCACACTTACTTTTGGAATTATGAATGATTAGGGAATTAGGAATTAGGGGTGTACAAAAGAAGTGTTTCAGGTTCAAAAGCAGCGGCATCGGCCGTCCGACCCAGAGACGGCCGGCCGTTGCCGGGCAATCTTTTACCAAATACGTCGCCCCGCTGGGGCTGAAATTAAAATCTTCCGTAAATACCTCAATTCATAATTCATAATTCAGCATTCAGAATTCCTTTCCGGTTGACTTCTTCTATCTTGTAGGCTACGATTTCGGTGATGCGTACCGTTTGGTTCTCCTTATTCAGATACTGACGGTAGTTAATTTTCCCTTCGATGGAAACAAACTTTCCCTTGCTGAGGAGCTGCTCGCACTGGTAGGCGAGTTTACCCCAGGCTACAACATTGTGCCAGGTGGTATTGGTTACCTCCTCCTGGTTCTTGTTTGTGTATGTTTCGTTGGTAGCCAGGCTGAAAGAAGCCACTTTACCATTTTCAAATTCGCGCATCGTGATTTCGCGTCCTACGTTTCCGATCAGTTTTACTGTGTTCATGATTGTTTTTGGTTGGGTGGCTTTTTTTATCGCCACGGTGAGTGAAAATTTTACTGGTGTTGTTGAACGATACAAAGGTGCAGGGTTGCTTTTACCCCAATCGGTTGTAAAGTATTTATAGTCGGATAAAAATATTTGTAGTCGTTTGCAAATGGAAATAAATCGATATATTTGACTGACAATGAGAGCATACCTCCAAATGATCTGGCTATGAAAACCTGCCTCGAATGCGGCGAAACCTTTGCGGGCCGGGCTGACAAAAAATTCTGCTCGGATATGTGCCGTAATGCCTACAACAACAAGCTCAACTCTGACTCCTACAACGTAGTCAGGAACACCAACAATCAGCTCCGCCGCAACCGCCGGATTCTGGAAGAACTCTGCCCCGAAGATAAGGCCAAAACTACCCGCAGTACCCTCATTGCCAGAGGGTTCGACTTTAATCTTATGACCAGTCAGCGCGTCACCCAAAAAGGCAGCGTGTACCATTTTGTTTATGACTTTGGTTACCTGGAATTGGACAATGACTTTTTTCTGATCGTAAAAGACAACCGAAATCACCCGGCCTAATCTATCTTTGAGCGGCAGAATCGACAAATCAATTCTGCTTCAAATCTGGCCAATAGTTTAATTAGAAAGTATGATTGCTGTAATTCAGCGCGTAAGTGAAGCCTCCGTCACCATCGAGGGGCAGGTAAAGGGTAAAATCGACCAGGGGTTTCTGGTGCTGGTTGGCATTTGTACCACCGATACGCGGGAGGATCTGGAATGGCTCGGCCGGAAGATTATCAATATGCGCATTTTTGGCGATGCCGAAGGCAAGATGAACCTGGACCTGAAAAGCGTGGAAGGGAATATCCTGCTGATCAGTCAGTTTACTTTGCACGCCAGTACCAAAAAGGGCAACCGGCCTTCGTTTATCGAAGCCGCCCGACCAGAAGTAGCCATTCCGCTCTACGAACATATGATAGATTTTCTGGGGCAAGAACTCGGAAAACCCATCGAAAAGGGGGAGTTTGGCACCGATATGAAAGTACGACTACTCAACGATGGGCCCGTTACGATTGTGATCGATTCAAAAAACCGCACATAAACTAAGTACATCCATGACCCTCGAAGAAGCACAAAAACAGGTAGATAGCTGGATCAAAGAGTACGGAGTACGGTATTTTTCCGAACTCACCAACATGGCCATCCTGACCGAAGAGGTAGGCGAACTGGCCCGGATTATGGCCCGAACCTACGGCGATCAATCGTTCAAAAAATCGGATTTGGACCGTAACCTGGCCGACGAAATGGCCGACGTGCTATGGGTACTCCTCTGCCTGGCCAATCAGACAGGCGTGGATCTCACGGATGCTTTCCAGAAAAACCTCGCAAAAAAAACCGACCGCGACAAAGACCGCCACAAGCAGAACCCCAAGTTGTAAAACAACAGGTATGGTTTTAGTACACCGGGACATTGTTTCAAAACTTTAAGACGCGTACCATGAATGATTTTATGGCTGACCTATGGGTGGTCATGCACAACTACTACCTCGATTTTGTAAGAATACTACCAAAGCTGGGCTTAGGCCTGATCGTGCTCATCCTGACTTTCTTTGTGGCCAGTCAGGTCCGAAAACTATTGCAAACCCGTTTGCTCCGGCATACGTCAGATAGTCTGCTCACTGGTTTTCTGGCCCAGATTACATACTGGGTACTAATTATAATCGGATTGTCAATGGCACTTGGCACTATGGGCTTTGACGGGGCAGTTGGCAAGATTCTGGCCGGGGCGGGCCTTTCGGCGTTTATCCTGGGTTTTGCTCTCAAAGACATCGGCGAAAACTTTCTTGCAGGCATCCTACTGGCGTTCAAGCGGCCTTTCAAGATAGGAGATCTGGTAGAAACCCAGGGGGTTCATGGCCGAATCATCGGCCTCAATCTCCGCGAAACCATCATCAAAACGCTGGATGGAAAAGACGTGTACGTACCCAACGCCGGCATATTGAAGACCCCGCTTTACAACTACTCGGTCGACAATTTTCTCCGGCTCGAATTCACAGTCA
>CATMVR010000527.1 GCA_950075905.1 uncultured Persicitalea sp.
GGCTTCGGCAAGGCCGAGTTCCAGGAGGTCGGCCAGCTTATCGCCGAAGTGCTGGATGGGCTGAAGAGCGCCAATTCGGACGAGGGCAACGCCGCCGTCGAGGCGGCGGTCAAGGGCGACCCGTCTGTCAAGGGCATGTGGTGCGTGCCGAAATATTCCAATCCTTCCGGCGCAACCTATACCGACGCCGTCGTCGATCGCTTGGCCGCGATGCCGGTTGCGGCGGGCGATTTCCGGGTGATCTGGGACAATGCCTATGCGGCGCATCATCTCGGCAGCGGCCCGGCGAAATTGAAGAACTTCCTGAAAGCCTGCAAAGGCGAGGAAAAATGCCGTTCGTCGTTTGACATCGCCGGGCCTCTGAGTCAGGTATTTGCCCTGGGTGTACTGGCTCAAAGGTTGAATACGAAGCTCGTCTTTGACCGCGAAACCAAGCAGATTACCAACAACCCGCTGGCTAACTTCCTGCTCGCGGGTGCCGCGCCGCGCAAGGGGTGGGAGGAGTACTACCGATTGTAAGGTAGGGAATAGCTTTTCGTTGTTTTTTAACCACAGAGTTTTTTGCATGTAGTTTCACAGATCATTTTCTCTCTTTAACTCTGTGCATAAACTCAAAATAACTCTGTGGTTAAAGAAATCACAAAAAAAACACGCTCCGGGCTATGTCCGGAGCGTGTAAAATTTAACTAAATCAAATAAACTACTTTTCCATTGGATGCTCCTGCAACAGCTTTGATGGATTGTAGAACATACCATCCTTCTCCGTGGTTGCCCGTACCTGCTTCACTTTTTCCGGAGAAATAACCGAGGCATTGTTGCCAAACGAATTCCGCACGTAGGTCAGCACGGCGGCTACTTCCTCGTCGTTGAGCATGCCGCCGAAGGGCGTCATGGGTACCTGTCCGGCGTACTTCTGGCCGTTGACCTCCATGGGTCCCATCAAACCTTTCAGTACAATCTTAATCAGTCGGTCCTCGTTGCCGGTCACCCACTTGGTACCCTTCAAGGGAGGGAAGCCGGAAGCCGATAATCCCAGACCGTCGGGTTGGTGGCAGGTATTGCAGAAGCCATCGCGGGCGTAGATTTCCTTGCCGTTTTTGAAAAGTTCGAGGTCATTGCCTTTGAGCTTGGTAGCCTGCACAAACTCCCGCTTCTTCTGGGTAAACTGTCCGTTCAGGTGGGCTTCGGTGGTGATGTAGGCTTGCTCCATCCAGTCGTCTACGGGCTTCTTCTTGGCTTCGGCCAGAATGGCCAGTCCTTTGTCCTTGTCCAGCCACGAACCAGCCACGACAGCTTCCAGCCGTACGCGGCCGTGCGGGTCGCTGGCGGCTTTGGTCAATAGGGCTGCCTGATCGGGTAGCTGATGACCGGTGTAGCGTACCACCCGTACCGCGGCGGCGCGAGCGTGGTAGTCTTTGGCGTTCAGCATCTGGTTGAGCAGTTTCCGGTCCACCTTATTCAGACCCCAGGTAGCCCAGAGGGCTTCCAGCACGTGGTGCTCATACTTGGGATCGTTCTTATCGAGCGAAGCCACCCACTTGGTGATTTTGGGTAATACCTCGCTGGCCCGGCGGCCGCGAAGCTCGCGCTGGGTGCGGTAGCGGGTGCGGTACTCGGGTAATTTGAGGTTTTCCAGTAGCTGCTCCACGCTGGCCCCGTCGATTTTGGCGGGTGTCACCAGCGGCCGTGACGGGTACGTAATGCGGTAGATCCGACCGTGTACGTGGTCGCGCAGGGGGTCGCGGGCGTTGTGCTGCATGTGGCCGATGAGCACGTTGTGCCAGTCGATAAAGTACAGCGAGCCATCCGGCGCAAACTCCATGTCTACGGGCCGGAAGTTGCGGTCTTCACCCTTCACCAGATCCATCACAAAGTTGCTCTTGTAGCCGGTGCCGTCGTCTTTCAGCGTATGCATTTTCATGCCCAGAAAACCGATGGTATTGTTGATCAGGAAGTTGCCCTGCACGTCGTCGGGGAAGTGACGGCTGGACACGAATTCCAGACCGGACGTAGGCCGTACGCGCTGCTTCTCCTCAATCAGCTGCTTGGATTTATCCATCGACTCGCCGTACATGGGCTTCACGCTGCCGGGGAGCATCCAGCGCACATCGGGACTGGATGTTTCGGCAAAAATCTGCTGTCCCCACTCATCAAAGGCAATGCCCCAGGGATTGGGAATGGGTAGCTGCGCCACGCGTTCCAGCTTGTGCAATTGCGGCGCATAGCGGTAAAAGCCACCATTGGTAGCGCGTACCGTACCGTAGGAAGTCTCGACGTTAGTATGCAAAAATACGCCCTCACCCATGTAAATGGCCCCGGAGGGGTCGGCAACGTAAGCACTGATCTCGTGGTGAGTGTCATGGTCGTCAAAACCGCTCATCAGAATCACCTCTTTATCGGCTTTGTCGTCACCGTTGGTGTCGGTGTAGAGCATCAGGTTGGTACCCTGCGACACGTACACGCCTTCGGGGGCGAGTTCAAAACCCACGGGTACGTGCAGGCCGTCTTTGAAGATAGTCTGCTTGTCGGCCTTGCCGTCGTTGTTGGTATCTTCAAAGATGATAATCTTGTCGTTGGGGGTGCTGTCGCCGGGGCGGTAGTGCGGGTAGGTAGGCATGGTCACCACCCACAGGCGACCCTTATTGTCAAAGGTCATTTGCACGGGGTTCGCCAGGTCAGGAAACTCCTTCTCCGAGGCAAATAGCTCTACCTTGTAGCCGGGGGGAGTTTTCAGCTTATCCAGCGCTTCCTGACCGTAGAGGTAGGTCAGGCTGCCGTTGGCTTCGGGGTTGAAGTTGGTTTTGACCGGCGGCAGGGTGGGGGTGCGCCGGTCGGCGGCGGCCAGGTTGAAGTTCTGGTTCTCGAAATTGCTGGCCGTTACCCATGTCATCGTATCACGGTTGGCGGTCATCTGCCGGATCTTCTCGATCTCGTGGGGGTAGTTGTCGGGGCCAAAGGGATTGTAGCGGCGTCCCCAGGCGTGCACACCGTTGGGAATCTTGTAGTCGTTGTGCCAAAACCAGTTTTTGTCCATGACGGCGTTGTACACGGCCTGCCGGTTTACCCCTGACTTGGCTCTTTCTTTCCCAAACAGCTGGTCGGCGAGGAGGGTCCCCAATCTCTTGTAGCCTTCTTCGGTAAGCTGAGAGCCATCAATGGTCAGTGGCTCGGCGCTTTCGGCGTACCATTTCTTGGAAGGTGTAAACGCATCCACAAAGAGAACATCGTTTTTGTCGGCTACTTCCTTGATAGCCTTGGTGTACAGGGCCAGGTTTTCGTTTTCCTTTTTGCCATTGGGTACGTCCTTGATGTTGGAGATATCCTCAAAGGCAATGGGCGATACCAGCGCCAGTTGCGGGGCAGAGCGGCCATTGTAGCGCTGGGCCTTGGAGTGCTTTACAAAAGCATCAAGCTCGGCTTTGAAGTTCTCGACTCCCGCCGGGCCCTGAAATGACTCGCTGAACCCAAAAAAGCCCACCACGATGTCGGCTTTCAGACGGGCAAGCCACTCGTCGTCGGTAGGGAAGAAGCCCTCACTGGCCGAAGGGTTGGCGAGTTCGGTCTGGAACTTCTCTGCCCCCGGAAACGCCCAGGGGTTGTTGCGGGCCGAGCGGGGCCGGAAACCGGGGGTATCGCCGGGGTCGCACATGTTGCGCACAAACAGCTGACTTTCGGGGTAGCGCACGTGCAGCTCGGTTTCGAAATGATCGTAGTTGATCATGCGCGAGCCGAGGTTGCCGCCCACCAGAAAAATGCGGGAGCCCTGTTCGAGCTTCAACGGGTCGGTCTGCACAAATTTAAAGGCACTGAAAAGGAGGAAGGCCAGGGCAAAAAGACCTAGCAGACTTCCGAGTCCTCTTTTGACGGGTTTTGACATGATGGTAATCCTGGTTTGTATTTCTGAAATAAATAGACGCTTTTTTGAGCGGGTTTACCTTATTGGGTATAAAGCAAATTACAACCTCCTTATACCCCGAAAGCACCTTGAAAAAGATGCTTTCGGGAGATATTTTTTAAAATAATTTAAAATAATTTGCTGTTTATACTACTAGCAAGCTAACGTACCGACATAATACATAACTACACGAAACTAACTTTTAAACATTATTGCAAACTGAACATATTCAGCGAGTTGTTCTATAAATTTACCAATGCCAGCAGCTGCTGTTTAAAAAAGGGAAAATATCTATTCCAAATTTGTTAACCGTGTTAATCTCAGCAATGCGAATATTATATATATTATGCTACTTTATTTTTGTTTCT
>CATMVR010000528.1 GCA_950075905.1 uncultured Persicitalea sp.
CCAAGAGCGAACGCATATCCGGATCGTCTTCTAGGAGAAGTATTTTGGGTTTGGCCTCCATGGTGCCCCCTTTAAAAACTTATGCCAGTGGCATCTTCAGTATGAAGGTCGCGCCCCCTCCCGGGGTGTCGAGGAATTCGATGTCTCCATTCCAACGCTTCAGATTGGTTCTACTCAGAGAGAGTCCGAGACCGTTGCCCTGGCCAAGCTTTTTGGTGGCGTTGCTATCCTGTACATTGGTGCTGCTACCGAAGTAGAGATGAAAGAAAAGAAAGACCGCGTTGACGATGCACTGCACGCAACCCGCGCCGCCGTTGAGGAAGGCGTCGTAGCTGGTGGTGGTGTGGCACTGATTCGTGCTTCTGAGGCTCTGAAAGACCTGACTGGCAGCAACGAGGATGAAACAACCGGTATCAACATTATCCGCTTGGCCATCGAAGCGCCTCTGCGTACCATCGTAGCCAACTCCGGCGGCGAAGGCTCCGTAGTGATCCAGAAAGTGAAAGAAGGTACAGGTGCCTATGGCTACAACGCCAAAGACAACATCTACGAAGACCTTCTGCAGGCAGGTATTATCGACCCCAAGAAGGTGACCCGTCTCGCGCTGGAAAACGCGGCATCCATTGCCGGTATGCTGTTGACTACCGAGTGTGTCATTGCCGACGAGCCCGAAGAGGACAAAGGCGGTGGCGGCATGCCTCACGGCGGCGGCATGGGCGGAATGATGTAATATTCCCGCATCCCATATTGCAAAGGGCATGGATTTCGGTCCATGCCCTTTTTTTTGTCTATCTGTTAACGTCAGGTATATATTTCCCCAATCCTAGGCCTCTTCCGGAATCGCTCCAAAGGTTCTGACAACTTCTTACGATTAGTAACTTGTTCAGAAACTGCTGACTACCCTATTCGAGTCTGATCGATTGTTACCCGTCAGCATCCAGTCAACCCCTTGTTTTAGACCACTTCCACGGAATTTTCAGCACTTATGGAGGGTAGGGCATTATTTTTTTGTGAACTTCATTTGCAAAATTTAACAATTATTTTACATTTGGGTAACATTAAACACAATGCGCTATGAGAAAAATAAGCATACTCCCCCTTGTCCTCCTCCTCGGATCACTGGTTGTGAGCGCGGGCGCAGGCCACCCTCAAGGAACCTACCTATCTGAGTTTTTAAAAAATAAAAAAGAATTCGGTGAGAAGCTGGTAGTGATTTACGCCCCGGAAAACAGGCAGGACCTCCTCAACGCCCAGGTTGAGCTGCTTTCGCTAAACAATCAGGTCTTGAAAAACGAAAAAATTGCAGTTGTCAGGATACCGGTAAAACTTTCACCCGCCAATCGCGCTTATCTGGAAAAAAATCTACGTATACAAAAAGACCGTTTAAATGTCTGGGTTTTTGACGAGAATGGATATCTGAGAATGTCAGGAAGTAAGGTCACTTCGTTGGGGCAAATACTGCGGGTGCTCGATATTCAGAGCCGCCCAAATGCCTATGCAAAAGCCCAATCTGTCTGGGAATAAAAAAAAATACATATCGAGCTACTAACGAAATAGCCGCACTAGATTTAGGTGCGGCTATTTAATTTACTCAACGTTATGAAAAACTTCAACCTTTTGACGCTTGCGCGAATTGAAGTCACACAATAATATAAATTTTTTTTAAACTAATTAGGCTAATTAGCTACAAAACAGAAAATATTTTCATTTATGTAAATTGTCGTATACTAAAAACACACTTTTAAAGTTAAAATAGGCTCATTTGCTTCTAGTTTTACATAAAATTCATCATTTTATGTATCTTTTTTTTAACTAAATAACACTCCTGGATTTAGAAATTATTCTCAGCTTTGCGATAGCTAAAATATCTCCAAAATAGAAGTAAAACCGATCCAAATTGATTTTGCAGAATCTACTAAATAGTTCGTATTTTTAAGACAATTATTAAACTACTAACTAATTGTCTTAATTAAACCTCTTCAATTCATGAGAAAAATGGTTTGGACGCTGTTGGGCTTGCTTCTCCTCTCTGGAATCAGCATGGCACAACAGACGTTCCCCCGCAACGGGGCGTACGATGAACGCCCCGGCCGGTATGCATTTACCAATGCCACTCTGGTAGTAGATCCTCAAACTACTATATCCAATGGAACCCTTCTGATCGAAAACGGAAAAATAGTTAGCGCCGGTGTCAACATTACCATTCCCAAGGGTACCGTTGTTACCGATCTCAAAGGAAAATTTATCTATCCCTCCCTCATTGACCTGGACTCCGACTACGGCATGCCTGAAATCAAGCGCGAGGCACGCGGCCGGCGATCAGGTCAGCAACTGGAATCGGATAAAAAAGGAGCCTTTGGCTGGAACCAGGCCATTCAGCCCGAAGTACAGGCCGCCGAACTGTTTGTTCCGGATGCAAAAAAAACACCTGATCTGCGAAAATACGGCTGGGGAACCGTACTGATACACCCCCACAACGGAATTGTGCGGGGCAGCGGGGCTCTGGTGACGCCTGCTGACGAATCGGCAAACAAAGTACTCCTTCGCGATCAGGCTTCTGCTCACTTTTCGCTGGACAAAGGAAGCTCGGGACAAAGCTACCCCGCCTCTCCGATGGGCGCTGTTGCGCTGCTACGACAGACGTACCTCGATGCCGACTGGTTTGCCAAGGGTGGCAAAACGGCGGAGTCGAACCTCTCACTGGCGGCGTTTAACCAAATCAAGGCCCTCCCCGCCTTTTTTGAAACGACCGACAAGCTCGGCGTACTTCGGGCCGGAAAAATCGGCGACGAATTTGGCGTAAAATACATTGTGAAAGGCGGTGGTGACGAGTACCAGCGGCTAGACGAGATCAAGGCGGCCGGATTGTCGCTCATTGTCCCCCTTACCTTTCCGGCGGCACCAGATGTAGAAGACCCCTGGGATGCCGACGTGGGGACCCTCGCAGAATTAAAAGGCTGGGAAATGGCCCCTACCAACCCCGGAGCGCTTGCCAAAGCGGGAATCCCCTTCGCCCTTACCGCCGACGGCCTGCGTAACAAAGCGGATTTCTGGACCAACCTGCGAAAGGCTATTGAATACGGGCTACCCAAAGACAAAGCCCTGGAAGCCCTTACCCTTACGCCCGCCCGCCTTGCCAAAGCTGACGATATGCTGGGTACGTTGACCAAGGGAAAAATTGCCAACTTCCTGATTACTTCCGGCGATCTGTTCAGTGAGGACAATGTCATTCACGAAAACTGGATTCAGGGCACTAGGTACGTGGTCAACGACCTCAACGCTGCTGACCTGCGGGGTACTTACGAAATGACGTTGCAAGGGCAGTTGCCTATGACGCTCAAAATTTCAGGAAAGACACAGAAGCCTGACTACCAGCTGACGCGGGATACTTTAAAAATAACCCCCAAAGTGAGTATCACGGGACAAACCGTTACCATGACTTACCAACCCGACCGCCGAACACCCGGTACGGTACGTCTGACTGGCTGGATCAATGGCCAAAACCTGACCGGTGAGGGACAACTACCCGACGGTGCGGAGGTAAGCTGGCAGGCTACCTGGAAAGAAGGTATGAAAGCGGACACCAGCAAACCCCGGGACGCAAAACCTACCGAAGTAGGCAAGCTACTATACCCCTTCGTGGGATTGGGCAACCAGGCAAAGCCACAATCCGAAACGATGCTGATCAAAAATGCGACCATCTGGACCAACGAATCGGACGGTATCGTACAAAACACTGACCTGCTGGTACAAAATGGCAAGATCGCACGCGTAGGAAAAAATCTCAGCGCGCCAGCGGGAGCCCGTGTCATCGACGGTACAGGCAAGCACCTGACCAATGGTATTATCGACGAGCACTCGCACATTGCCCTTTTCTCGATCAACGAGGGTGGGCAAACCAGCTCCGCCGAAGTACGCATGAGCGATGTGATCAATTCTGAAGATGTCAATATCTACCGGCAGCTGGCCGGAGGGGTTACCTCGTCGCAGCTGCTGCACGGATCGGCCAACTCCATTGGCGGTCAGAGTGCCGTGATCAAGCTCAAATGGGGAGAAGCTCCCGCCAATCTCTGGATACCTGAAGCCAAATACATCAAATTTGCGCTGGGCGAAAACGTGAAGCAATCCAATTGGGGCGATGCCGCCCGGGTCCGCTTTCCCCAAACCCGCATGGGCGTAGAGCAGGTATACTTCGACCACTTTATCCGTGCCAAAGAGTACGCTAAGGCCTGGCAGGAATACAACGCCCTCAAAAGCAAG
>CATMVR010000529.1 GCA_950075905.1 uncultured Persicitalea sp.
AGGGAGTTTCTGAGAATATTGGAAAGCTGCGTGATGCTGTGCTGGGCTTTGATCGGGTCTTCGGATACCAGCGCCCGAATGCTGTTGAGAGCGTTAAAGGTGAAATGAGGGTTTAACTGCGACCGCAGTACTTTGGCTTCGGCCTCTCGCATGGAGGTTTTCAACATTATTTTTTCGAGTTCGGTCAGGCGGGTCTGCTCTACATAATGGTATACAGTATAGGCAAGTACCCAGGCCGACATGGTTTTACACCAGCTCGACAGGTAATTCCAGAAGACAAAGGGGTGGTTGATGATATTTTCGGCCAGGAGCTGCCTGTCAATGGGCAGGTTTACGAAAGTCATCACGAGCCCCAGTATCATTACCGAAACCCCTACCCGAAATCCGAGTCGAACCAGGGGAAGAGAAGACCAGTTCCAACGCCTCACAATGAGCCGGTACAGATGGGTGAGGGTAATAGCCAGGAAAATATTGGCAAGGCTGGTTATGAAATTTTTGACATCAAATCCATACTCAGCTGAATAGACTATGAACTCATACATAATGAGTACCGTCCAGCCAATTATCTGAAGTGTCCAGTATATCCGGGTTTTGGACATTATATTGAATGTAATTGCCTGATATTTAGTGCGCAAGTAAAATTAGACTAAGGTAAAAGACCTTTGAATCTACCTACTTATTTAAGCAAATTAAACAAAGCCTCCGGCAGTGGTGTAGCCAAATACACCAGTGGGAATGCTACTACACGAACGGTTGCTAGGAATTATGTGGAATATCGAGGGAGAGCAAGTGAGTAATGTCATTGGCGGTTTCCAGCACAAATCTCTTCTCGCCGTACAAATAGCTGAGCCGATAAAGGCAAAGATTACTGTGCTCGTACTTGTCCATATCTGTCAGGGGCTGATCAAAGAGGAGGGTAAGCAGAATGCGGATGGCCCTACCGTGCATGGATACCAGGATGGTACGCTCGTAGGTGCGGGAAAGGATCAGGTCAACAACCGGTCTTTGTCGGTTCTGTACATCAAGGGGGCTCTCACCTTCTTCGCAGGGCTTATCAACTTCGCCACTTTGCCACGACAGGATCAGATCCCGGTAGTACTCGTTGTCCATACTGTTGGGGATACTGCCTTCCCGGCAGCCCCAGCTGATTTCGTTCAGCCCGGCGTGGCTCTCGTGGGGTATGCCGAGGTCAATAAACCCCTGGACGGATTGGATTGTGCGGCGGAGGGCAGATGTATATACTTTATCGAAAGGTACGTGTTGATAGGCATCAAAAAAAGCCTCTGCCTGAGCTTTCCCCCATTCATTGAGCTCGGCATCAACTCCGCTTCCCTGTACAATACCCTGTCGGTTGTACTCGGTTTCGCCGTGCCGGATTAGATAGATCGTTTTGCTTTTCAAACTTATTGTACTTTTTTTATAAAAAATTTGTCATAAATGCGTTTTATGACGTAATTAGCCCATACAAATTTAGACAATTTTTAGAATGTTTAACAAGACAATTACGCTTGAATTTCTCAGGACACTTAATCCTCAGACAATTAATACCCAGCTGGGTATTGAATTTACGGAGATTGGAGAGGACTTCATCACAGCCAAAATGCCGGTGGACCACCGTACGCATCAGCCATTCGGAATTCTGCACGGGGGGGCATCGGTAGTGTTGGCGGAGTCGCTTGGTAGCGTTGCTTCCCTGCTTTGTTTGAAAAATCCGGAGACCCAGCGGGCAGTAGGCGTGGAGATCAACGCCAACCATGTGCGTTCGGTCAGGGATGGATGGGTACATGGGCGGGTGACGGCACTGCATGTGGGCCGCACTACCCACGTTTGGGACATTAGAATAACGAACGAAGAAGGCAAGTTGGTATGCGTTAGCCGACTGACCGTAGCGGTGGTGGAGGCTGCCCGCTAACTTTGAAACATTTTACTTATCATGTGGTGTTATCTTCTTATAATTACATGAAAGAACTAACTTAGGTCGTCCAATCATCGGAATAATATAAATGTTCGCAACGGAATCGACTCCTGGTTTACAGGAGAATATTTATCAGATAAGCACATTCTGGAAAGCTGCCCGCTCATTGGGATACCCCTCAGCGGTCTGGCGGCTGCCCCACACCCGAAAAATCAAGCTACTTATTTCAGTACGTCAGGGCATACAAAAAATGAAGCCTGATCTTGAAACCCTACCCGCCTGCTTTTTGCTCCATTCCTTTGCCACTTCGTCGGATAATGATGCTTCAATGCTCGAAGGCGACTTGATTTTTACCATAGCAGATACCGGGCAGATAGAAGATACGGTGAACAAGCTCGGTGAGGAGCATCCGCTTATGAAGCAGTTTCTTGAAAAAGCCGCCCAAATCAGCGATAAAAGTAACCCTGAAATGGTTGGTAAAGAGTGGCTTTTTCCAGCAGAGGCCACTGGTGAAAGTGCAGAAGAACGCTTCAAAGATAGTGTAAGGCAGGCTATCACCTCCATAAAAGCTGGTGACTTGACTAAAATTGTTCTTTCACGGACCAAGACGTTGAAGCACGCAGAAGATTTCGATCCCTTCCAGGCCTTTCAGAAGTTGCATCGGGCCTATCCGTCGGCGTTTGTGTCGCTGGTTAACCTTCCCGAACAAAATGAAATGTGGCTGGGAGCCACCCCCGAAACCCTGGTATCGGTGGATACCGCGGGCATTTTTCGCACTACCTCACTGGCCGGTACGCAAGTTGCCCAACAGCCCAACGGGCACGAGGAAGAAATTAGGGATATTCGTTGGGGACAAAAAGAAATCCATGAGCAGGCGCTGGTAAGTCGTTATATCGTGGAGTGCTTTAAGAAAATCCGCTTGCGGGAATACCATGAAAGTGGCCCCAAGACCGTGAAAGCCGGCAACCTGTACCATTTGCGTACTGACTTTGTCGTCAACACTCACGAGGTCAATTTTCCCGAACTGGGCACGGTCATGCTCCGGCTTCTCCATCCTACCTCTGCCGTTTGCGGCACTCCGAAGGAGGCAGCTCTACAATTTATAAGTGAAAAAGAAAACTATGACCGCTCTTTTTACAGTGGGTACCTCGGGCCGGTTCAGGTAGATCAGGAATCCGCCCTTTTCGTCAATCTCCGCACGTTGCGGCTGTCTGATGGGGTAGCGACGCTCTTTGCCGGAGCGGGTATTACTGAGGATTCTGACCCGCAGCGCGAGTGGGAAGAAACTGAAATGAAGTGCGAGACACTCCTGCGGGTACTGATTTGATGACCGTTTATTTGTACCTTTACCGCCTAGAACGAACTCCGTCTCATGCTATTTATAGGTAAATACAATCATTTGACCATTGCCAGAAGTACTGATTTTGGCTTATTTCTGGAAGACGTACAGGGCGACGAAGTACTTCTTCCCAACCGCTACGTAACCGATGACATGAAGATAGACGATACCATCACGGTGTTTGTCTACAACGATTCGGAAGACCGCCCCGTGGCCACCACAGAAACTCCCCTTATTGTCCGCAATGAGTTTGCCTACCTGGAAGTGAAGGAGGTAAATGCCACCGGAGCATTTCTCGACTGGGGACTGAGCAAAGACCTTTTTGTCCCTTTCCGGGAGCAGCCGGCACCTATGCGCGCCGGCGAAAAGTACGTGGTGTTTTTGTACCTCGATCACAAAACGTCGCGCCTCCTGGCTTCGGCCAAGATCAACAAGTTTCTGGAAAACGAGCGTCTGACAGTCATTGAGGGCGATGAGGTAGATCTGCTGATCTGGGAGCGCACCGACCTGGGCTACAATGTTATCGTGAACCAGTACCACAAAGGCCTGGTATACCATAACGAGATATTCAGGAATATTCAGGTGGGCGATACCTGCAAAGGCTTTGTGAAAAAAATCAGGGAGGGAAACAAGCTGGATATTGCGCTGGAAAAACCCGGCGTAGAACGCTTTGAGCCGCTGATTCAACGCATCATGGATGAACTGAACACCAACGGAGGCTTTTTACCCTTAAACGACGATAGTTCACCGGAATCTATTCACAACAGACTCGAAATGAGTAAGAAAAATTTTAAAAAATCCATCGGTAATCTCTATAAAAAAGGAATTATTGACATGGAAGAGAATGGGATTCGCCTCAAGTCGTAAATTTTTCTTACCTTACTTTTCAAATACATCATCTGCCTATCCTCTACGGATGGGCTTTTTTCTGACTAAACCCTATGAAAAATAAGTTTCTGCTAGCCGGATTGCTTCTGGCCCTGTTCACCACCCCCTCATTT
>CATMVR010000530.1 GCA_950075905.1 uncultured Persicitalea sp.
TGGGCATGAAAAAATCGGTGGTGCTGATGATGGCATCGCCGTTGCCAAGGTCCATCACAGCGGCATCGTCGCGGGAGCTGTTGCCTACGAGTAAGGTGGCAAGGTCAAAAGAGGGAATATCGGAATGCTGTACGGAAGAATCATTGCCGTGCAGAATTTTGTCAAGAATTTCAGGAGATATTTTGCAGCCACAGCCGGCACCGTGACTATACTGGGTAAGGAGGATGGGTTCTTGTAATGTTTTCATAAAGCAGAATAAAATGGATGTATGTAAAATAGGGGTAGCCGATAAAGTATCAAGCTAAGCCAGGGCGTACAAAAAGGTCATTTCTAATCAGTCGAACAAAATAAGCCTTTTTTTCAAAACCTTTTTACACCCTCAAAGTTCAAACAAAACAAAATCTGATCCCGAATAGCTGCATCGGAAGAGACCAAAAATGTTAACAATAAATTAATATAGGAAGTGTTGAAGTATTAAGACAAGAAAATGCATTATTTCAATAAATCAATAGATTACAAAGATTAATATAGCATTTTAGTAGGATAACATCCTTTGCTTGTGAAGAAAAATTAGTCTTATTTTGCGGCGGAATTTAACCTACTAACCTATCAGGTGAAACAACAAACATTTCTAACCAAATCCCAAAATCCAATGAACAGGAAAAGTTTACTTTTCAAGGCAGTGTCTTTGGCGCTGTTCGCGTTCGTGCTTACTTTTCTGAGCGGGCAGGTGCAGGCTCAGGTAACGTCTTCCTCCATTACCGGTCGGGTTGCCGACGGTAAGGGTGAAGGCTTGCCCGGCGCTACCGTAGTAGCTACGCACATGCCCTCAGGATCGCAGTACGGTACCGTAACCAATGATGCAGGACGTTATATCCTCCCCTCGGTACGGGTAGGTGGTCCATACAAAGTGACTGTCTCCTATGTGGGATTCAGTGATCAGGTAAGAGAAAATATTTTTGCCAACCTGGGTACTGCCGCCAACGTGGATATTACGTTGACCGACGAAGGTACTCAGCTGGGCGAAGTGACCGTAACCGGCAGCCGGAGCGACGTATTTAGTTCTGACCGGACGGGCGCTGCTACCACGGTGGGCAAAGAGCTGATCAACTCTCTACCCACGATCAGCCGTACGATCAATGACTTTACCCGTCTGACTCCCCAGGCAAGTGGCAACTCCTTTGCCGGGCAGGATAGCCGTCTGAATAACATCACCATCGACGGTGCCGTATTCAATAATGCTTTTGGTCTGGGTGATGCCCCCGGTGCCCGTACCGGAGTCGCTCCCATTTCACTCGATGCCATCGAAGAAGTGCAGGTAAACGTAGCTCCCTACGATGTACGGCAGTCGGGCTTTACCGGTGCTGGTATCAACGCCGTAACCCGCTCTGGTACCAACGAAGTAACGGGTTCGGTATTCCATCTGTTTGCTAACGAGAAAATGGTAGGAAACAAGGCCGCGGGTCAGGAGTACAAAGCTGTCGCATTTACCAAGCAGGTAACGGGTTTCCGCGTAGGTGCCCCAATTATCAAAAACAAACTTTTCATCTTCCTGAACGGTGAGCTGGAAAAGCGGGTAGATCCCGCCGACGTAAACAACTGGGTAGCCAACCGGGGCCAAAGTGGCAGCAACGTAACGCGCGTTCTGGCCAGCGATCTGGACCGCCTGAGCTCATTTGTAAGCGAAAATTACGGTTTGGAAACAGGTGGGTATGAGAACCTGAACCTGAACACTACGGGTAATAAGTTTCTTGCCCGCCTTGACTGGAACATCAACCGCAACCACAAGTTCAACGTACGCTTCTCGTACCTGGACGGAGGTTCCGAAAACCTGATCTCTAATAGTTCGTCAGCGGGTTTTGGTAGCCGTCGTACCAACCCCAACTCCATGTCCTTCAAAAATTCAGGATATGTTCTGAACGAAGACATTATCTCACTGATCGGCGAACTAAGCTCCAACTTTGGTGGCAAGCTTTCTAACAATCTGATTATCGGCTTTACCTCCAACAACGAAGACCGTTCGTATCTGACCCCTGGTTTGTTTCCGACTATTGACATTCTCAAAGACGGAAATACCTACATGTCGGTAGGCATGGATCCCTTCACGCCGTTCAACCTGCTGAACTACAAAACGTTTCAGTTTATTGACAACCTGTCGTACTACATTGGCAAGCACAATCTTACCGCGGGTATCAGCGTAGAGCGCATCACTACCAATAACTCGTTCTATTCGGCCGCCAACGGCGTCTGGGTTTTCAACTCCCCCGAAGATTTCTACGCTTCGGCCGGTGGGAACAGAAACATTGCCGCCCGTCGCTTCCAATATCGTTATTCGCTGCAAGGCGATGGTCAGCCTCCGGTCCAGCAGTTGCAGGTGTTTTATCCCGGTGCGTACATTCAGGATGAGTACCAGGCTACGCCTAACCTGAAAATCACGGCCGGTCTGCGTGTAGATGTGCCCATCTTTGGCAACACCGCCCTGGAAAACCCCATCACCCGCGACTACAACTTCCGTCTGCCTGACGGTAGCACCGTGCAAACCAACACCGCCAACCTGCCCAATGCCAACCCACTGTGGTCGCCCCGCTTTGGTTTCAACTGGGACGTAACGGGTGAGAAAACTACTCAGATCCGTGGTGGTTCCGGAATATTTACGGGCCGTCCTCCTTTTGTGTGGATTTCTAACCAGATTGGTAACAACGGTGTATTGAGTGGCTTCCTGCAAGCAGATAATACAACGGCCTATCCGTTCACGACCAATCCCGGTCAGTATGCACCTACCACTACCGATCTCTCACGTGCCACGTTTGACTTGGCTACTACCGATGAAAACTACAAGTTTCCGCAGGTATGGCGTACCAACTTCGCCATCGACCAGAAGCTGCCCGGCGGCCTGATTGGTACCTTCGAAGCGCTATTCAATAAGAATGTAAACGCAACGCAGTACTACAATATCAATCAGAAAGACATCGGTGACAGAACTTTTGCTGGTCCTGATAACCGCCCACGTTACCTGGGTAATGCTACTGCCAACCGTCTGTATCCCAATGTGACGCGTAATATCTACCTAACCAACACCAATCTGGGTGGATCTACGCTGTTGACAGCCAAGCTGGAAAGACCGTATCAGAAGGGCTTCTACGCCATGGGTGCTTATACGTTCGGTATGACCAAGGATATCACCAGCGCCGGTTCTATTGCATCGGGCTCGTTTGAGGGTAATCCTACTGTACGTGGTAACAACTTCCCGGAGCTTGCCTTCTCAAACAGCGATCAGCGTCACCGGGCCATCCTGTCGGTATCGTACCGTCTGAATTACGGCGGTAAGTTTGGTGGTTCTACCCAGTTTGGTATCTTCTACGAAGGCCGCAACCAGGGCCGCTACAACTTTGCCTACGCCGGCGATATGAACGGCGACGGAATATTTAACAATGACCTGATTTATGTGCCCAACAATGCCAGTGAACTGCGCTTCCTGCCCCTTACAACGGGTGGACAGACCTTCTCTCCCGAGCAGCAGGCGTCCGCGTTTGACGCTTTGATCAACCAGGACCCTTATCTGAGCTCGATTCGGGGTCAGTACGCTGAGCGCAACGCCGGCGTATCTCCCTGGCGCAACACCATTGACTTCAGCGTGGTGCAGGAGTTCTATATTAACATTGCCGGAAAGCGTAATACGTTCCAGTTCCGGGCGGATATTCTCCGGGCGGGTAACATCATCAACGACAACTGGGGTGTAGGCGACAACTTCATCGCTTTCCGTCCATTGACTTCTGCCGGTACAGCTGCTGACGGCACGCCGCAGTTCCGTATGGCTACTCAGAACGTAGATGGGAAGACAGTTCTTCTGCGCGATACTTTTGTGAAGAGCGCCGGTATCACCGACGTATGGCAAGCCCAGATTGGTCTGCGCTATACCTTCAACTAACGATTGCAAAACACCTCTGTTGAAAAATAGTATATGCAAAAGCCCGCGTCATCCGACGCGGGCTTTTGCTTAGTGGGTAGTCTATTTCTTGTGTGTTGCCTCTTCGGCAATTTTCAGCACGTCCAGCCCGATTCGGTAGCCGTCCAGAATCAGGCGGGTAATATCTTCTGACGTAAAGCGCTGCAAATCCAGCAGCAGGGGTTCTTCGGGCCGAATGACGGTCAGCTTGATGGGGTCGCCGCGCAGCACAGATCGTTCCGCATAGCTTTCGGCCCACTCTATGTCATTGTTCACAATCTGATTGACGGTAATATCCTTGACGCGTT
>CATMVR010000531.1 GCA_950075905.1 uncultured Persicitalea sp.
TACCAGATCAGGCAGTCCGGGTAGGAAAGCCCTCCAAATGGGCCGCCAAGACCATGCTGGCCGATGTGTATCTTTATTTGGGTAAGTTTGCCGAAGCCCGTGACAAGGCCGACGAGGTTATAAAAAGCAATAAATTCTCGCTGGTTCCGGTGCAGTCTGTCAAGGACTATCAGGTAAAAGTATACGGTCCTGATCTGGTAAGTACTTCCGAAGAGATCTTCTATTTCAAGTATACCCGTCAGGTTGGCCAGGGAAACTACATGCTCTGGATTACCAATCATCCCAGCACCAGATTATTCAATTTTGGGGGGGCATACGTAGTATACGGCTTTACCACCGAGCCTTTTTACAAAAACTGGGATAGCAACGACCTCCGGAAAGCACTGTGGGAACCCGTCAACATTGGATTAGGCGCCAATACCCTCATCAGTTCCAAATTTGCGGATGCCAATGCCATCAGCCAGAACGGGGCTGGTAATGACGATCCGGTGTACGGGCTGAACGACGTACTGCTCATTTTCGCCGAAGCCTCGGCCCGGGCCTCAAACAGCGTTACGCCCGAAGCCATGGAAGCCCTGAACCGGGTACATCGCCGGGCCTACGGTAAAGTACCCACCAGTCCATCTAACGTTGATTTTAAAATAACCGACTATACCCCAGCCAGCTTCATTGATCTGGTCATTCAGGAACGGGCGTACGAATTTCAGTACCTTGGCAAACGCTGGCTGGACCTGAAGCGGATCGGAAAAGTAAAGGAGGCCGTCAAAGCGATGAAAGGTATCGACGTCGCGGACAAGCATTTGCTGTGGCCGATTCCGGTATCTGAATTGAACTTTAACAAAGCACTGAATCCCGCCACGGATCAAAATCCGGGCTATTAATACCTGAATTATGACAAAAATGAAAAGACGTTCCGCCCTTGCTTCTCTGGGATCCATTTCCCTGGGAGTCAGTTCGAAAGGATTTTTGGTAAAAGAAAAGGAAGAAGCCGTCAATGACTTTTATAAAATCAAGAAGCAAACCCTGAAAACCGACATACTGGTTATTGGCGGTGGTACGGCCGGGGTCATTGCGGCCATTCAGGCAGGAAGAGCTGGAAAGAAAACCATACTGGTCGAGTACGGCAGTCAGCTGGGAGGTACCACTACCACCGGCGGGGTGGCCTTTCCGGGAATATTCTTTGCCTGGGGCAAACAGGTAATTTCCGGTATTGGCTGGGAACTGGTGCAGGAAGCCGTGGCGATGAACGACGACACCCTTCCCAATTTCTCCATTCCCCACGGCAAAAACCACCCCCGCCATCAGGTCCGGCTCAACGGGCAGTTGTACGCTATGCTGATCGAGGAAAAGTGCGTGCAGGCTGGCGTCCATATCCGTTTTTACGAAACCCCCACCAAAATCACGTTCAAAAACAACAGCTGGACGGTGGAAACCATGGGCAAAGGCATGACCACCGAGATAGTCTGTAATCAGCTGATCGACTGCACCGGCAACGCCTTTGCCACCACGCTGGCGGGCTACCCGATTCTCCGGGAGACGGTGACGCAGCCGGGGTCGCTGATGTTTGAAATTGGTGGCTATGACTTTGAAAAGCTGGATTTGAATCTGATCAAGGAGAAGTACCAGGAGGAAATCAAGAAAGGTACTCTGGATAAATACGAATTCAGGAATAACATCATTGGGGTACTCAAAAGCCGGGGCGATAACATCAGCCACGTGATGGGGGCCGATTCTACTACGTCTGAGTCGCACACGCTGGCCAATATCAAAGGCCGGGCCTCGCTGCTAAACACGGTACGTTTCCTGCGAACGTTGCCGAATCTGGAAAAACTAAAAATCATTGATGTCCAGAATGAAACGGCCGTCCGGGAAACTTACCGGATCAACGGGCATTATGAGGTGACTCAGGAAGACTACGTGACCGGGAAAGTGTTTGAGGATTCGGTCAGCTACTCCTACTACCCCATTGACCTGCACGACGAGCACGGGATTGTACCAAGGCACCTCAACGAAGGCGTGATACCCACGGTACCGCTGCGTTCGCTGGTACCGAAAAACAGCCGCAACCTCATCGTAGCGGGCCGCTGTATCAGCAGCGACCGGCTGGCCAACTCGGCCCTGCGGGTGCAGGCTTCCTGTATGGGCATGGGGCAGGCCGCCGCTGCCGCCGCCGTACTGGCCCATACGCACGGCACCACGCCCCTGGAAGTACCTTTTTCTGAACTCAAAAGCCTGATTGAATCGCACGGGGGCATTGTACCCGGTTTGGCGTAAGTACCTGATTCGTGTGAAATGTTGTTAAAGCCGTTATCGAGGATCGTTCTTGTTTGTTGCATGGGTCTGCTGGTATTGTCAGGGTACTACAGCTCTGATAGTATCCGGTATGCTCATGCCCCTACCCTCTCGCTACCGGTGGACAGTACCCTGTACTTCATCGTGGATTTCAAAGATGACATCTCGAATGATACGCTGGTACAAACCCGCTCCCAAGAAGGCTATCCCATCAGCTATTCACGCTCCATCCGCACCGGCGTGTGCTTTGATAACAAATGCCGCCCCCTGGACATTACCCTCCGCTGGAATCTGACGGGCCGGTACCTGGGTTTTGAGCTACCCGAAAAGGAATTCCTCAGCAAGTACGACCACGATCCCTTTTCCGAGGCAGAATACCAGCGACTGCACGCCATCCTGACCGACTCCCTTTCGCCGCTTGCTAATTTTCACTATAACGAAATAGTACCCAAAGCCGACTCTACCTACGAGAAGGTGGACGCGGTTTCGGGAGCGACCTCCGCCAGTGTATTGGAACATGTGGTGGAGGGAGCGGCCTTTACGACTTACAAACTCTGGCATCTGGTGTATGGTCCGGCCAGGCAGCAGGTGGAAGCACTGACAAGCCGGGCCCTCACGCCGGAGTTAATCCAGTTGGTTTTGAATAGTACGCACCCGAGTGATAAAATTTGGGCGTTGAACCATATTGATGGATACGTAAAGCCAACTCCTGCTCTGCAAAAAGTCGTTGTATCTTTCATAAGTGATCAGGATTATAATCTCACCGAAAGAGCGCTCAACTCCATCAATTCTAATGATCTCCAATCGGGCGCTTTACAATCCATTCTTGTCCAAAAAATATTCGAGACAAAGTATAGTACCCAAAAACTACTGCTCACAAAACTCAAAGCGGTGCCGAAACTTCATAAGGAAGCATACTCCTTACTGAATCAGAACCTGACAAAATTGAACGGACAGCTCATTGCCGAAATCCTTCAACTTTTTATTCAGTATCAGATCTCTGACGTCGAAACCTACCGGAGTGTTTCGGCACTACTTGCATCACCAAACGCGTTCGTCTCGGGAAAGGCATATGCTTTTCTCACAAGAGCAGATCCGCAGGATGTAGTGGTAAAAGAACGGCTTACGGTATATGAAGAAAAACACAAAGGAAAAGCTATTGAGTAGAGAAAGCCCTGCTACAAAATGCGTCTTTCATCTTCACGCGCGAAACCGCCTCCATCGACGTCCTCAAAAAAGCCGGCTTGCAGGGCAAACCACATTGCCTTTGCCCCCGACAAAGCCGCTTCCCTGTACGCCAGGGCGCATACCATACTCAGCTTCGAGTGCCACTCGCCCATCATTGCCGCCGCCAATGGTACCCCGGCCTTTTACCTCCGCCAACCCGAAGATACCATCAAGGGACAGATGTACTATGATCTGGGCCTGGCCGATTGGACCTTCGAGATAGAAAAATCCACGGGGCAACAAATCAGCGACCGGCTGATGCAGATTCATGACAACTACCCAACCGCGCTGGCCAACGTGAAAGCTACCCTGGTGCGGGTGGACAAGCAGTATGATGAAGCGTTCAAGTACCTGAAAAGGGTGGTGTAAAATCAGCCCGCAGAATTTTCGGGTTCTAAACCAAAAATAACCGCAAAAAGCACGGGGTCATTGGCAACATTGGCCCCGTTTTTTTGTGTCCTTATAATCCAATTTAATGCTTGCTTTAGCACACTACTTACGTTCCTTTCGTAAATTCTGTACCTTGTGCCCGATTGTTGAACCTCCATGGAATACCACCTGCTTAGCGACGAATTGCTGTTAAAACTCCTTCGGATAGACGATGAAGGGGCGTTCAGGGAAGTGTACAACCGGTACTGGAAAACTCTTTTCTGTGCCGCCCGCCACAAAGTAAAAACGGATCAGGAAGCCGAAGAACTGGTGCAGGATGTATTGCTGGGCATCTGGGAAAAC
>CATMVR010000532.1 GCA_950075905.1 uncultured Persicitalea sp.
GAACGAGGTCAGGGTGCATCCGCTGGCGCTGACCCGCTACGATCAACTCACCTCTGACGAGGACCGCGCGGCGATCGATGCGCTGACACGGGGATACGACGACCGCACCGGCTATTTCGTCGAAACGCTGGCGCGGGGTCTGGCGCGCATCGCGGCTGTCTGGCATCCGCGCCCGGTCATCGTACGGATGAGCGATTTCAAGACCAATGAGTACGCGCAGCTGGTGGGAGGAGCCTACTTTGAACCCGAGGAAGAAAACCCCATGCTGGGCTTCCGGGGAGCGTCGCGCTATTACAACGAACGCTACCGCGAGGCCTTTGGACTGGAATGCCTGGCCATCCGGCGGATACGCGAAACCATGGGATTGACCAACGTGAAAGTCATGATCCCCTTCTGCCGGACCGTAGAAGAGGGCCGGAAGGTACTGGATGTCATGAAAAACTACGGCCTCGAACGGGGAAAGGAGGGGCTGGAAGTATACGTCATGGCCGAGATCCCCAGCAACGTCATTCTGGCCGATCAGTTTGCGGAAATCTTTGACGGATTCTCCATCGGCTCCAATGACCTTACCCAATTAACCTTGGGTCTGGATCGCGACTCAGCCATTGTGAACGACCTATTTGACGAAAATAATGAGGCCGTGATGTCCATGATCCGGCACGTAATAGGCAGTGCACACAAAGCCGGCCGCAAAATTGGCCTGTGCGGGCAAGCTCCCAGCGATTTTCCACAGTTCGCACAGTTTTTGGTTGAAGAAGGGATTGACTCCGTTTCTTTCAATCCTGACGCCCTGCTGCGGGGTATTGAAAATATCCGGGCAGCCGAAGGCTCCATTCAGGGTGCAGAAAAACCGATTTCTTTTGCAGAACATAGTTAGTCAAGAGGGTTTTCCGCCGGTTCCTGGGCGGGCTTGCTAACATTTTATAGGGCAGATATCTACTCTTGGGCAGTCCAAAGTAAATACCTGCCCTTTTTTTCTTTTACCTGGCAAACATCCGATTTATCAAATTCTATGAAAAAAAGTCATTGGCTAGCTGTTTGCCTGGCCGTTGGGTTTCTCCTGGTGACCTGTACCCGTTCCATCAATACCCAATCCAATACGGCTGTACCCGAAGAGTCGGGCTTTGCCTCGCCCCGTACGGTGGATTACAATCCCTCTCCGCTACCGCTGACGCCGGAGCAAAGTTTGAAATCTTTTCGCCTGCCCAAGGGCTACCACCTCGAATTGGTAGCCAGCGAGCCCATGATCACCGAGCCGGTGGCCCTTGCCTGGGACGGCAACGCCCGCCTGTACGTGGCTCAGATGGAAACCTACATGCAGGACGTAGAAGGTACCGACGAGCATGAGCCCCGGAGCCGGATCATGCTATTGGAAGACACCAATAATGATGGCAAAATGGATAAAAGCTCCGTGTTCATCGACAAGCTGCTGCTGCCGCGCATGATTCTGTGTGTGGGCAAGGAGCTACTGGTCAACGAAACGGACACCTACGACATGTACGCCTACCAGGATACCGACGGCGACGGCAAGGCCGATAAAAAGCGGCACGTGTACAAGATAGGCCGCAAGGCCCCCGGCAACATGGAGCATCAGCGTAGCGGTCTCGACTGGAATCTCGACAACTGGATTTACGAAACCGTAGATCCCGTGCGTTTCCGCTACCGTAACGGTATGATCCAGGCCGATTCTCTCGTAGGGGGTAATATCGGGCAGTGGGGCCTTACCCACGACAACTACGGACGTTTGTATTTCAGTCAGGGTGGGGGCGAGAACGCCGGTATCGGTTTTCAGATCAACCCGGCCTACGGGCAGCTCAACTTCCGGGATGCCTACGACGAAGAAACCTTTGGCCCCGTATGGCCCATCATCAAAACGCCCGACATTCAGGGCGGCGTGAAGCGGCTGCGCCCGGATAGTACCCTCAACCACTTTACGGCGGGCAACGGGCAGTCTATCTTCCGCGGCGACCGCCTGCCCAAAACCCTGGTCGGTGACTATATTATCAGCGAGCCCGTAGCCCGTATCATTCGCCGCGCCAAGGTTATTAACGTAAATGGTAAGACTACCCTGGTAAATGCCTACGAGCAGGAAGAGTTTATTTCTTCCACCGATATGAACTTCCGGGTAGTCAATACCTATACCGGTCCCGATGGCTGTCTCTACCTGGTGGATATGAACCGGGGCATTATTCAGGAAGCTACCTGGACCAAAGCTGATAGCTACCTGCGGCCGCAGATTCAGCGGCTAGGGCTTGATAATAACAAACAACGCGGGCGCATCTACCGGTTGGTGTACGACGGCCTCACTCCCGGCCTAAAGCCCCGCATGCTCGACGAAACAACCGCTCAACTCCTGCCCCACCTCGACCACCCCAATGGCTGGTGGCGCGACAACGCCCAGAAAGAGCTGGTAATCCGCGGCGACAAGTCGGTAGTGCCAGCCCTGCGGCAGATTGCATTAGGAGAAAAAGGGCCCCTCAGACAAAAGCCGTCGGCACTGGGCCAGCTCCACGCCCTGTGGACGCTCGAAGGCCTGGATGCACTGGACAAAGAATTGCTTCTTACCCTGATGCAGGCCGAGGATGCTCAACTGCGCCGCGCGGCGGTCTGGAACAGCGAGATTTTCCTCAAAAAGAACGACGAACAGGTACTTACCGCTCTGGCCTCCCTGAAAGCCGACCCCAGCTACGACGTCCGCACGCAGGTACTGCTGTCACTGAGCCGGAGTACTTCGCCCAGCGCCAAAACAATTGCTCAGGACCTGCTGGCTATGAATCCCGGCAACGAGATGCTAGCGGGTGTGCAGGCTACCCTGCAAAAAAACGAAGACATCCGTACCTACGGGGCCAAGTTGGGAGCTCTGGATCCGGCGAGCCGGAAAATGATTCTGGAAGGGGCCAATACCTTCAAATCGCTGTGCGCTACCTGCCATGGGCCGGACGGCAAGGGTACCCCTACCAACCTGGCGCCCATTCTGTCCGGTAATTTCCGGCGCATGACACCCAAAAAGGATGAGGAAATCCGTATCCTGCTCCACGGGCTGTCTGGTCCGGTAGACGGCACCACCTACCCCGATATGATGCCGCCCATGGGAGGCAACAGCGACGAGTGGATTGCGTCCATCCTGAGCTACATTCGCTACGACCTGGCCTTTGCGGGCAACGGTACCCCCAGGGTGAATGCGCAGTTTTTGGAGAGAGTACTGGTAAAGCCGGAAGATGTCAAGAGAGTTAGGCAGCAAACCGCCGGACGTACGTCGGTGTGGACGTGGGAGGAGCTGGATAAATTGGCTAAATAACTCCCCGTGTAAAAGATTTTTTCTTAAATCAGAGTAAAAAATAGTCCGCAGGCTAGTGCCTGAGCGGACTATTTTTTTTTGTTTTATGCCACGTATACCCTTGTTAATCAGTAAGATTTGGTGCGTGCTATGTAGGTGTCATTATTATTTCATCCTGGCATCGCTAAAAACCGTATATAGGATTACTTGTATAATTTTTAAGTACAAGATTAAACCTTGGTATACGGGCAGTGTCTTACTGATGTAGTTTTTGAAGAAAACCAGTATATCCTCATTTTAGGAGTACAAAGAGACTTATTAAATTTTTATAATAATTCAAAAACAAACAGTAGACTTAAAATTGAGAGGATAAATAGAGTATCCAAGTAAGGTGTGGAGATTTATTACCACACATTTACTGATAAAATGATGTTGGTCCATATTTTTTAACTAAAAAAGCTACGCATCATCATTTTGAGTGCAAATAGAGTGACGAATACATAGTACCCAGTGAATTAAGTTTTCTTTAAATTAAACAATTTTCACAAACTCCTGACCGGTAAATACTTTATAATAAAACCAAGATTACCACTGAGGAGATTAACTTCGAAAATCATGAAAAATCTAATTGGAATAGCCGTAATTGCCAGCATGTTGTTTTCTTGCAACGCCGTAGATACAACCAAGTCTGAGAGCCCGCAAAACGAGGACATGAAAATGGAACTCATGCAGGCGCAGCACGAAACCGAGATGCTGAAGCTGAAAGCTGAACTGGAAATTCAGAAAGCCAAACAAGGCGCCATTGATTCCATGCAGTCGCTGGCTATCGGAAACAACGCCGTAGCCGCCACAAGCGCCAAAGGCAGCGATGGCCGGGTAACGCAGCGAATTGGCAATGAGGGATGGACGTCTGGATCAACTGACGCCTACCGCACCACGCCTACCACCCAAACCACTCCGGTAGCTGTGAAG
>CATMVR010000533.1 GCA_950075905.1 uncultured Persicitalea sp.
GATATTCTCGAAGTATGTGCTGGCCTATCAAATTTTTACATAAGCAACTGATTTATAGCTATGCAACAAGTCTAATAAAAGTGTTTCTCTAACAGCTACTTCTTTTTCACGTTTTATTAAATATTTTAGGTATGCTAGTTGAGCTAATTGCTTCGTACTAAAAAGTTCTTCAATTGTGTTAACATCAGAACCTTTGGGTAATTTAAATCCTTTCGGATACGGATATTTAAGCATAGCCCTTTCAATCTCTTCATCAGTTTCTGGACAATGCTTTTCAAAGGAAGACTTAATACGTTGAAATGCTTCCCCTAATAAATTCATATTTACAGGGGTACATAGGCTTTCTACTAAAAAGGTAGACATTGGATTGAGATCCAAATGGATAGCCTGACAGTCAGTCATCATAGCTTCATGCTGTTACACCACTACCACCGAAGGGGTCAAAAACTATATCTCCTGCCTTTGAAAAATTCTTGATATATTCCTGAACGACGTTCCATGCCTGTTTTGTAAAATAGCCATGTACTCCAAAATGACGCTTTGCTGATTGCTTCTCAACCTTTATTTCGTTCAATAACCGGCAATTAGAGTAGTCGAAATTCTGGTTTTTATAACCTGCTTTTATTGCAGGTTCATATACAATTGTTTTACCGACCTGAAAAGATTCTGGAGAAAGATAAGATTCGAGTTTCTCCCAATAATGCTCAATATCACTGACTTCAAAATCTAGCAGAGGTTCTTTTTGATCTTGTCGGAACAATACAAACTGATTTCCATTACACAAAGCAAAAAACTTTGTACGTATCTCAGGATGAATAGCATAACTAAATACCTGCTCCACATTATCTCCGTATCTAATATTTTCATTTGGAGATTTTGCATCCAAAACCCAAGCATAGTTTTCGTGAATCTTAAATAAATAATCAGGAATGAAGTTGACAGGACGTTTCTTAGAACCGGTAGTGAGAAATGGATGTTGAAGGGTTTTACTCCTTACAATCTGATAATCATTGTAGCCTAATCCTTTAATAAGTGGCGAAATTATTACCTCCCGCACGGAATCCTCTTTGAAGTTAGAACCTTGGAGCAATGAATAATCAAATTGGTTGAGGAAATGGGGTGATTTCATGTAGGGTCAGAAAAAAAGCGTGGACGTTGCCATCACTCCGTCTCTGAGGCCCTAGGAAGCCTACACAACAGGGAAAGTGAAGTTCAACGCCACGCAGACCGCGTGGCGTTGAACTTCACTTTCCCTGTTGTGTGCGAAATTTCCTAGGTTTCAGAGTACAGGATCGTCAAGCTAACGCTATAAATCAGTATGTTATATTATAAAATATTTTATTATTTCACATTTTGACTTTGTTTAGAGGCAGAAATTTATAAAATTTTCTTATCTGATTCTACTACTGAATCTTTTATCTTATAATAATTGGTGTTGCCCCCCGCCAACACTCAATGGGAGCCGAGTAACTACTGTACGAAAGCCCTCCGGGCGGCGCTACATACTCCCCTCAATTCTATGCACTTGCAAGTGAATCTGGTATAAAACCCTCTAACCCTAGACGGGCCGCGCCCAATTTACAACTGAATGTTGCATCCACCAGCGTCTGTGACGCGAACCATGCACAAAATAATCTAACAAAGTCGCTACTCCCCCTCCGGAAAAATCCCTTCTTCTTCCAGAATGCGTTGCAGGCCAAGGGTATATTCGTCAAAAATTGGAAACTCCTGAGACCAGTCGTAGACTTCGAGGTGCTGATTGGGTCGGATCAGGAGGGTTTTGCGGCTTGGGGTCAAAATCCAGGCGATGCCCTCCACGCCGAAGGTCAGCAGTTGCTCTGATTTTTGGAGAATGTAGTCCATGTCCGAGCCCACGGCGGGTTCGTGGGTATAGTCCCTGGGATCAATTCGGATGTCTACTTCTACGACGAACCGGGGAGGTACATCGTTGTATTTCAGCGAGGTAGGGTCTTTCAGTTTGCTTTTTTCTAGGATGGCAATGTCGTTCGCCAGATTTTCCTTGTTGCTCAGGTGAAGTCCGGCTTCGCTTGCCTGTACCCAGTAGTCTTTTTTGGGTAAAATGGTTTTCAAATAGAAAAGAACCGCCGTCACAATCAGTGACTGGAAAACGCTGCTACCCATAATTTCGCTCTCTGATTTAAGTCCTAGAAGTACCTGCCGATAACCCCGGCGGTAGTACTTTCGCCCGCCAAATTCTTCATACAGCAGGGTTTCGGGTATTTGTCCGGTGATCGCTTCCATACGGGTAGGTTGGTTTTTTCAAATATACTTTTTTTTGAGCAAAATGGGGCACGTTCAATTAGGAGGTTTTCCCATTACTCCATAAAAGAAAAATCAACCGCCCCCACCGTCCTTATTTCAGAATTATCATCCCAAAACCGGTAGAACCCGGCAAATCAACTGTTTTTATGATTTGACAAGACCACTAACCGTACCTCATGATTCTTTTCCTGAAAAAATTCTGTTGCTCTATTCTGCTGTTCCTGCTAGCGGTGGGTGCCTTTGCCCAGTCGGCGGCGGATACCCTGCACCTCTTTTTGATTGGAAACAGTTTTTCCCAAAACGCCACCCGCTACCTGCCTCAGATGGCCGCGGCCGGTGGTCATCCGGTGGTCATTCAGCGGGCCGAGCTGGGCGGTTGCTCGCTCCAACGGCACTGGGAGCACGCCGCTGCCGCCGAAGCCGACTCCCTCGACCCCAAAGGCAAACCCTACAAGGGAAAATCACTGAAAATGCTGCTGTCAGAAGGTACCTGGGACATCATCACCCTGCAACAGTATTCCATGCACTCGGCCGATCCGGCCACCTACGAGCCGTATGCGTCCAAACTCTACGCCTACATCAAAGCCCTGCAACCCCAGGCCAAGATCGTTTTCCATCAGACCTGGGCGTACCGCGCCGATGCGGATGGATTCGGACAAACCGCCAAGGGACAACTAGCCTCTTCCGAGCAGGAAATGTGGGAAAAATCCCGGTCTGCCTACCACAAAATAGCTCAGGAACTGAATACAACCCTGATTCCCGTGGGGGATGCTTTTTGGAAAAACAGCGCTGACCGCAGGTGGGGCTACCGGCGAGATGCCAAATTTGATTACGCTACGCCCCAATACCCCGCCCTGCCTAACCAAACGCATTCCCTGCACGCGGGCTACCGCTGGACCAATGATAAAAAACTGGGCTTTGATTCGCACCACGCCAACGAGGCGGGCTGCTACCTGGGCGGGCTGGTGTGGTACGGGTTCCTGTTCGGCGAGTCGCCGCTCAAAGTGACGTATGTACCCCAGGAAGTGGCCGGAGATTTTGCTGCTCATCTCAAAAAAGTGGCCGATAGCACCCTGCGGGAAGCTAAAAATCACTGATGCGTTTTTATCAACCCTTCTCCGTACGGGAATGACCCTTGCAACGGCTGCGATGATTGGTATGCAGGTGGCCAAAACCGCGCTGATGAATCCGGTGAGGTCGTTGAGGAGCGAGTGAGTTTGCTGGTAAAGCCTGAGTCCATTACCGAACATAAGTGTCCGAAATCGGACACTTATGTTGTTTTGCCGGTTTATAAATTTCTGATATACAGTGTAATATCTGATCGTAGTAGGTCTGGTACAATTATTCATCATTGACCCTGGGGAATGCTCCCGTTAGCAATCAATCCAGATGGGAATTTCTGCTAGTCGATAACCAACCTCTCAAATCAAGTAGCCATGCTCAGGAACTATCTAAAAATTGCCTACCGTAATCTTGCTAAAAACAAGGGGTACTCCTTCATCAACATTACCGGCCTCGCAGTAGGTATGGCCGTGGCCATTATGATTGGATTGTGGATGAACGACGAATTGACCTACGACCAATATCATCAGAATCACGACCGGATTGCGCAGGTATACCAAAGCCAAACTTTTAACGGAAAAATTGGTACGGGCCAAGCCATTCCGAGGCCACTCGAAATGGCGCTGCGCAACGACTACGCCGATAATTTCAAACACATTGTCATGAGTAGCTGGAATTTCCGGAAAATTCTGACGTACGGCGAAACCAAGCTGGCCAAACAAGGTAACTTTATGCAGGCGGAGGCACCCGAAATGCTGGGCCTTGACATGCTCTCAGGGCAAAAAGATGGCCTGAAAGACATCAACTCGATTTTGCTGGCTTCCTCTACCGCCGAAGCGCTGTTTGGGAAAGAGGACCCTATGGGTAAAATCGTGAAAATGGACAATACCTACAACCTGAAAGT
>CATMVR010000534.1 GCA_950075905.1 uncultured Persicitalea sp.
GCCGTAACGGGCCAGTGGAATGGCCGGGACATCACCACCGCTACCAATCCCTATGGAGATGGTCACGCCAGCCGCCGTATCGTAGACTTCCTTACCCAGCCTACCGTATGAGCGCTACCGTCCGCCCCCTACCCAGGTACCTCCTGCTGGCACTCGCGGCCGGGCTCATAGTTATGGCCCTGACGTGGTCGTTCTACCAGTGGCGGCAGCAGCGTATGAGTGCCAACTGGATGGGCCCCTTTCTTTCGGCAGCCCAAAACCTTCAGCCGGGAAAACGCGAGTTTTTTTTCGACCTGGAAGACGTAATTCGCTTCAAGGAGCTCGATGACGTGGTGCTGGAAGATGCCTACCGGTTTGGGCATAGCGCTTCGCCCGAGGTGTATATATACGATCCCATTGGGTACCCCTACCTCATTAAAGTCGCTACGGTGCTTTTCCCTTTCGTGGGGCATCAACTCGCCATTATTATTTTTCAGTGCCTTATCCATCTGATTCTGTGCCTCAGTATCATTGGTCAGACCAGTCTTACGCTCCGGTTTCGGCTGCTTTTTCTGGTGCTTTATGCGCTCAATCCGCTGGTGCTGCGATTTGTTACCTTTAACCACTATTACTTCTGGCAGGCTATTCCGTCGTTTTGGCTACTTTTTTTGGCCATCCGGAACAAAAGCAGGCCAGGCTGGGGGGTACTACTGCTAACACTGCCGTTTGTGCTGCTGGCGCGCCCCACCACGGTGTTTGTGGTTTTGGCCTGCCTGGTGGCTTTTTACTTTTATAAGTCAAAAAAATGGGGGCTAATCTACGGTGGGGTGTTCCTGGCAACGGTAGCGGTACTTTACGTACCCAATCAGAAAAATCCCTGGCATACCATGTACGTGGGGGTAGGGGGCTACGCTAATCCGTACGGTATTGCCCTCAGCGATGACGACGCCTACGCGCTCTACCAGCAAAAAACCGGCCTTACGTTGACAGTTTCGACGGGAGGCAACTACTTCGATGCCTCCGTGCAGGCCGAGTACCGGGCTATCAGCAGAAACGCCTACCTGGCTATCTGGCAGGAAAGTCCCGCTCTGCTCGTTAAAAATGCCCTGGTGTATTTTTTCGGCGGGTTTAGCCTGGGGTACATCAACAAAGCACCGCACTTGCTCAACTACGCCCTGGCGGCAAGCGGTCTGCTCTTTTTTGGACTACTGCTCTACCGCAAGAAGGGGTATCTGGTGCTGGCCGTGGTGCTGACCATGGCGGGGTTTGTGTTGTATTATCCTCCCATTCAGTCTTACATGTATGGCAGCTACCTTTTGCTGGTGTGGGGATTTATCGAAATTTTCGTCCCGAATCCTTTTGTCTCTGTTTCCAATGTTCCCGCCAAATGAGCCACAGAATCCTATACCTATCCCTCAACGATGGCTCCGATATGCGGATCAATAAAGAAGTGTGCACGCTAAGCCGGAAGGCCGAGGTAGTATTGGTGGCGCTGGGGCCCGACCCCGCCCTTTGCTACGCGAAAGTGCACGTGCATACCCTTCACTTTGTGCGGGGAGAGCGCTCGGCCTGGGGTACCCTGGTTCGTTACTTTGCCCGGTGTGCCTACTTGCTGCTCACAGAAAGGTACCATTCGGTACACATCATCAACGAGCCTCAGCTGCTGGCCCTGTGGCCTTTCCTGTGGTTTCAAAAGCGAGTGGTTATCGATTTGTTCGACTCTATTTTTCTGCGAAAAAACCGCCCCGGAAATCGCTGGAAGTTACTGAAGCGGCTGGTGTATGCTCCCGGTAGCCGGGTGATCGTCACGGACGAAAACCGGCTCAGCCTGCTGCCGGACTTCTTACTGCCCACCGCGATGGTTTTGCCCAACTACCCTTATCACTTGAAAGAGGATGTCCCCAAAATGCGGGCAGCCACGCTTACCATCATGTACTACGGCTGGCTGGGCGAACTACGCGGTACTGCTACCGTCCGGAAGCTATTGGCCGCTGTGCCGGAAATGCGGGTGCTGATGGCCGGTTGGCTCGCCGACGACTCCTCCCGCGAGCTGATCCATCACCCCCGCGTAGAATGGCTGGGTGTAATGCCCCATGCTGAGGCCCTGCGGGTGGTGGCCCAACGGGCCGACTACATTCTGTGCGTGTACGCCCCGGTCAATGACAATAACATCAACGCCAGCCCTAACAAAATCTACGATGCGATCCAGGCAAAGACGCCCGTCATCATCAACCCCGAAGTAAAAGTAGCAGAGTTTGTCAGAGAAAACGGCATTGGCTATATGCTACCCCGCTACGAGGAGTTTGACTACGTTCATGTAGCCGCTAAGTTATACGAAATGCGTGATTCGTTCGTATTTGACCAGGAGCTGCGGGAGCGCCACACCTGGGAGCAGGTGGAGGGAGTACTGCTTCAAGCCCATTGTGTATAACTATGAAAATACTACTCTGTACCAACGTTTTTGAGGTAGTGGAGAATGGACCGGTAAAGTTTGCCAACCTGCTCCTTAGCATCAACGAACAGTACCCTCAGCACGAAGTACGGATTCTGACCGAAGACGTCACCGCTCCCCGGCGCTATGTGCACAAAGTGAGCCTCCCTGAGTGGTTAAGAGCGTCTCCGGTGAGTCAGTTTGTACGCATGGGGGTATACCACCGGGAGGCGCGGCAGGTGCGCCGGGAGTTTCCGTTTGATGTGCTGGTGTACAACAATGCACTCGTGGGCCTGTGGAGCGCTATCCGGCTACCCTACTGCGTCGGAATGATCAATGATTACAAAAACATTGACCGAAAGAAAGACCCATACCAGCGGGGTGTCCGGTCGTTTAAGGAATCTGTTTTTCGTTGGGTAGAAAGGGAAGCGGTTCGCCGTTATGCCCGGATCATCGTCAATTCCGACTACCTTCGTGGTCTGATCCAGGAGCACTATCCCTGGTCGGAGGGAAAGATATACCGATTGTATAAGGGGGTATCGATACCACAAAACCCAGTGCCTTTTTCGCCTGTCCTTACTAAGCCGGTAAAAGTGTTATTCGTGAAAACCGACTACGAGCTGGGAGGGTTGCCCGTGCTGATCCAGGCCATTGGTTGGCTGCCGGTACAGGTTGAGCTCTGCGTAATTGGCCCCGCAGAAGGGCACCGGCAGCATATCGGGGATATGTGCCGGTCGGTTCCCAATCTCAGCCTGCGGTACCTGGGGAATCAGCCGCAGGAAGCGGTCATCAACGAGCTTCGTCGCAGCGACCTTTTTTGTGTGCCCTCCTACAAGGAGGCACTGGGAGTGGCCAACCTGGAAGCCATGGCCCATGGCATTCCTGTTGTTTCTACGACAGCAGGAGGGATACCGGAGGTACTCGATCATGGCTATTGTGGCTGGATGGTAGCCCCCGGTGACCCGCAGGCTCTGGCCCAGGCCCTGGAAGAGTGTATCACCCGGCCCGAACTGCGAAGTCTCAAACGGGAAAATGCCCTCCAACATGTGCAGAAGTTTGACATACCCACAATGTTTGATAACTTTCTGGAAATTCTTGCTTTGTGAATCAGCTGATTGCCCCGCATCCCGTTTCGAAAGATCCCCTGTTCGGGCTACTGTTCCTCAATATGGCCCTGGTCATTGTGGGGTACGCGCTGGGAGTGGTCACCGGTTTGGCGAGTGTAGGGCCCATGCGGCTGGTGAAATACGCCGTTTTGTTCCTCTCAATCCTGTTTGTTCTGAAACTCAGCCAACCCGTGCTGCGGGTACTGGCGCACTACATGCAGGCCTTGTTTGTGCTGGGCTTTACCTTTATTTTGTTCTCGCTATTCACCGCCGATCCGCTCGGATCGGCTTTGCGGGTACTTACGTTTATCGTTCCGTTTTTGTACGTTGCTTTTTCGGTGGGCTACCTGCTGCTTTACTACCCCATGACAGAAGTTGTCCACGCTTTTATCAACATAATCAACTGGGTGTACCTGATTCCAATCGTAAGTTATTTTGCAACGGGCGGGCAGCTGACAGACACCAACATTTACTACATATCGGCTGAGAACGAAGAAACCGCCTTCCGGATCGACGCTTTCGGCCTCGAACAGGCGCAGCAGGTCGTCGGCCTCTTCCCGGCCGTCCTTGCCGAAGTATTTCTGAAGCAGGTAGACCATCGCCCAGAGGTGACGCCCCTCTTCCACGTTCACCTGGAACAGGTTGCGCATGTCGTAGAGCGACGGCGCCGTCAGGCCCAGGAAACGCTGTTGTTCGACCGAGCCCGGCTCGGTGTCGCCCTGGATGACGAT
>CATMVR010000535.1 GCA_950075905.1 uncultured Persicitalea sp.
AGTTCCTTGAAAACGCGTATAATCCGGTCCAGTTCGTGGGTACTTAGCAATCCTTTCTTCTCAGAATACACGCTATCGAGGGCAATACCGATGGCTACTGCTTCTCCGTGCCGTATTTCAAAATTAGTCAGGTATTCAAGCTTGTGAGCGGCCCAGTGGCCAAAGTCCAGGGGTCGGGAAGAACCAAACTCAAAGGGGTCGCCGCTGCGGATGTGCTCGGTGTGCATTTCGGCGCAGCGGTGAATCAGCTGCTCCATGGCCGGCATATCGCGTTGGGCCAGGGCTGAAACATTAGTTTCTATCCATTCAAAAAAAGACCTGTCCTTGATCAGCGAGACCTTGATGGCTTCCGAAATGCCTCCGCGCCAGTCGCGGTCGTCGAGGGTTTTCAGAAACTCACTATCGTTAAAGACGGCAATGGGAGGAGCAAACGTGCCGAGGAAGTTTTTCTTACCCTGGTAATTGATACCATTCTTCACGCCCACACCTGAGTCATTCTGAGAAAGTACCGTAGTGGGTATGCGGATATGGCGGATACCCCGGTGCGACACCGCGGCGGCGTAGCCTACCAGGTCGAGGACCGCCCCGCCGCCCACAGCGATCACCAGCGAATGCCGGTCGATACCCTGATCGTCGATGGCCTGCACGATGCTATTGAACAGAACAGGATCATTCTTAGCCTCTTCTCCGCCAGGTACTACCAGCTGAGTATTTACCAGCTGAACCGATGGTATGTTTTTGGAAAAATAGTCCCGAATGCTCTCGGTGAGAGTAGGGTAGTGCAGCAAAAACCCTTCGTCTATCACGAAAAGGGCTTTACGCTGAAAGCCGGTTTCTCCAAACGATTTTAGAAATGTACTCAGGGTCTTGTTTTGATTGGAAAACAAGTGCTGGGTAAAAAAAATAGAGTAGGAGTAGTCTATCTTAAAATGTTGCTCAATGGTCTGCATAACTGGAATGACACTAGGTCACGGCAAAAATTCGGGCTAATTGAATGGACAAAGGTAACAGGATAAGAACAAGTATGGCTAATGGCCAGTAGCCAAAAGCCAGGCACCAGGCGGCGTTCATGACGATGAGCGAAAGTACCCCGGCCTTGACGGCCTTCCCAATCATGGGCCCCACGGGGTTTTGTATGGCGGCAAACAGGGGTTTTCCTACCAGCCAGGCATGGACACCCACCAGGGGCAGGGTAAATAGAAAGTTGCCCTGCCGGTAGGCAACGTACAACTGCACCGTATGCACAATACCGTAAAAAAAGCCGGCCAGGTAGAGCGTCTTTCGTTTTCCACCGTGCACTTCGTCCTGACTGATGAGCGTAATAGCACCAATGTACAGGATTGGGACAATGATAACCCAGCCAAAACGGGCAAACGACTCAGGCACAGCGCTGATTCCCAATAGCAGGTTGCCTCCCCGGCACATACCCATGACCAGAGGACCGAAAAAAGAGCTGTGCTTGGCGTAGCGGTCATATAGTACCACCAGCAGGGCTATGACTAAGGAGATGATTCCGCTCACCTGACTGTACGCAAAAGCGAAGAGAACCCCCAGAAAAAGGAGTATCACGCCCATGAGTGCGGCCTGATTCCGGGGTACTTTGCCCGAGGGAATGGGCCGTTCCGGCCGTTCGATGGCGTCGAGTTCGGCGTCGAAGACATCATTGAGCACTACCCCCCCGCCGTACAGGCCCAGCGTGGAGAGCAGCAGGAAAAAATAAGTACTTTCAATGAACAGAAATCCCGCGATGGCCATGCCGGCCGCTATGTCGGCCAGGGCTGTGAGCAGGTTAGCCGGACGGGTAAGCTGCAAATATGGTTTGAGGGTGGCCATGCTATTTGATCAGCAAAGATTCCTTCGCCACCCGGGGCTGCTGCCCGCCTCTGAGAATGGTATTGCCGTTCATTTTCTGGTTTTGATCAATCTCCAATCCGTTTGCAAAATCTTCCACCCGGATTTGCCCACTTTTACCAAAGGCATCGATAGCGTTCTGGTAGGTTACCTTCCGGATCGTCTCGTCGTCGATTCCGCGCATTTTCATCAGGGCGGCGGTTTTGGGCAGCGCCAGGGGGTCTGAGATACCCCAGTCGGCGGCGGAGTTAATCATAATGCGCTCCGGTCCGTATTTTTCCACCACTTTTACCATCCGCTCGTTGCCCATTTTAGTAAAGGGGTAGATCGTGAAACCCGCGTAGAAGCCCTGGTCCAGCACACTCTTGACGGTTTCCTCGTTATTGTGGTCGATAATCACCCAGGAGGGGTCGAGGCCGTGTTCCAGCGCAATGGCCATACTCCGTTCGGTGCCGTTTTTCTTGTCGCGGTGAGGGGTATGTACCTGCACCGGCAGTTTAGCGCTTTTGGACAGTTCGAGCTGGGCGCGGTAATATTTCTCTTCGGCGGCAGTCTGATCATCAAAGCCAATTTCACCCACGCCTACTACGCCTTCCTTGTAGATAAACAAGGGTAAAATTTCCATCACCTGCTCGGCCAGGGGCTCATTGTTGGCTTCGCGGGAGTTGAGGCCAATGGTACAATAGTGCTTAATGCCAAACTGTGAGGAGCGAAAACGCTCCCAGTTGACCAGGCTACTGAAATAATCCTTGAACGAAGAAAGCCCGGTACGGGGCTGTCCCAGCCAGAAGGCAGGCTCAATTATAGCCGCAATGCCGGCATCGTACATGGCCTGGTAGTCGTCGGTTGTGCGGGAGGTCATGTGGATATGCGGATCAAAAAAGCGCATTCCCTTGATGGCGTCCCGGTATTGGTCCCAGGTCAGGTCCCGGTGGGTTACCTGCTCGTGACTCTCCTCAAAATGAGATGGGTTCTGTTGCGTATCGCTGTTATTCTGACACATAGGTATTTAAATCGTTAAATTCCAGGTCTGCCCAGGAAAGCTCTTTTGCCTTAATGCGGTTTTTTAGCTCTGTGTGTTCATCCAGCAGCCGCTTTGCTTCGGGATGGTCTGCGTGGAAGCAAGCCAGGGCTGCTGCCTGTTGGCTGTATATGTTCGCAGAAGCAAACAATCTCTTCATATCCTCTAAGAGAGTTTCGTTCATAAAGCCAGGAGTGAGCCGCCATACCTCGGGGGCTACGCTGCGTCCGGCCGCCCAGCGCTCGTGGGCAAAATCCGAAAGCATCAGGGCCAGCTTGGCGTTGGCTCGTTCTTCCAGCCCAACTATACCATGAATCGGCTTGTCATTGAAAATTGTTTTCAATACCAGCTGATTCCAGGCCAGCTCAGAGAAGTGCTGAGCCGGGTACGGATTATGAATGACGAGCGAATCGAACACATCCCCTACATTGGAGCGCACGGCCTCGGTAGCCTTGAACAGCCACTGAGAGGGATATGCCAGCAGGGGCAAGGCGGAATAAAGAGCAACCAGTTCATTCATTTCGGCCGTATCAAACAGGGTTTCGATATGACGTACATAGTCCTCTTCACGGGTATCGTCGAGGCAGGTCAACAGCCACACCCGGCTGAGACGAATGGTGTCCCAGTTGTGGATGGACAAACCCGGATACGCCTCTGTCAATTCCAGGGCATCTTCGGGGCTTGGACTCACAATATGCCGCGACAAAAACCGGGGAACTGACACAAAAGCAGTCATAATGTCAAGGGCCGAACCAACACTTTTCTGATTGAGCCAATCGTTTTCGGGCTGAGTCAGTTGTTGGTTCAATATTGTGTCAATAATTGTATTTGCACTTCGGATAGACATAGGTACTTTGGCTTGTTTGGATAAAAGTGTATTTCTGACCTATTATAATCATAACGCCGGGCAGTATCCCTACGTTTCAAGAGAAGCATATATTCCAGGAACTATCCACATGACTTTGATCAGGAAATATTGGATTCAAAAATCCATTTCCAGAATATCCATGTCGTGGAGCAATTTTTTAGTTAATTTTTCATGCTCTTTTTCAGAACCTTCCAAAAGCCAGTTGCTGGTTATTTTATTGCCGGTACGGTTCTGATCTCCACGTTTTACGCTCATGCCATATTCCTTGAATAATTTTTCATACTGTTTCAGAATATCGTCCTTGTACAGAAAGACGATCTTATAGTTGCGAGCCTGGTTTTTATAATTAATAAACTTTTTTTCAAAGCTATTCAATACAACCAGAGAAAACAGCAACAATCCCATCGCTACGGCGGGAATGAGATAAAATCCCGAACCAATGCACACACCAAGGGCTGCCACAACCCACACGGTGGCGGCAGTTGTGATACCCAGCACCTTATC
>CATMVR010000536.1 GCA_950075905.1 uncultured Persicitalea sp.
ATTCCGGCCGAACACCGGCAGATGACCTTCTTCCGTACTCATAACTTTGAGATGCAGAAGCGCTCTCAGGTACTGGGCTTTATCACCCGTAGCCTACGTACCATTGGGGTAGCTGGCACGCACGGAAAAACCACTACTTCGTCTATGGTAGCCCACCTGCTGCGTTCGGCGGGAGTCAACTGCACGGCATTCCTGGGAGGGATCACACAGAACTACGGGACAAATTTTTTATTGAATGAACCTACTGATAACCCCGAAGAAATCGTTTGTGTGGTAGAGGCCGACGAATTCGACCGCTCTTTTCTTACCCTCTTCCCCGATTTGGCCATTGTTACCTCTACGGATGCCGACCATCTCGATATCTATGGACAGCATGAGGCCCTGCTGGATTCGTTCCGGACTTTTGTGGGGCAGATCAAACCCGGAGGACGTTTATTTATGAAAGAAGGTCTCGAAATAGCCGATAGTACCCAGGCAAAAGTGGAACAATACGCGCTGAAGTCGGGCAGTTACCATGGTGACAATTTACGCATAGAAAATGCCCGATTTATCTTTGATCTTTTGTATCCTGACGGGCGCATAAAAGACATTTCCATGATGGTCCCGGGCTACCACAATATCGAAAATGCGATTGCCGCTGCCGCTGCGGTTTTATCGCTGGGAGTGGCCCCCGATCATATTCGGGAGGGGCTACGTACCTACCGCGGAGTCAGGCGGCGCTTTGAATATATTATCGAGACAAACGACAAGGTGTTTATCGATGATTATGCGCATCATCCTACTGAAATAGAGGCTTTTCTCACCTCAGTTAGGGCACTGTATCCGGGCAAACATATAACGGCCGTTTTCCAGCCGCATCTCTTTACCCGTACCCGTGACTTTGCCGATGGCTTTGCAGAAAGTCTCAGTTTGGCCGACCGTCTGCTACTATTGGATATCTATCCGGCGCGGGAGTTGCCTATTGCGGGAGTAACCTCAGAAATGTTACTGGAAAAAGTTATAATAAAGGACAAAAGTTTAGTTACAAAAAAGGAAGTACTTGAAGCGATAAAGGTGCTTGATACTGAGGTAGTAGTGACAATTGGAGCGGGGGATATTGACAAACTTGTTGGAGATATAAAGGATATTCTGGCTGTTCCACTTGCTAATTAATAAAAAAAGCCTTTTAATATTATCACCATGTTACGTAAATTTGAATATTCCAGAAAATTAGTGCTCAGAAGCATTTGGTTGCTGGTTTTTCTTGTATGCCTTGGCATGGCTGAAAGTAGGCTAAACAGGCAGCAGTGCAACAATCTTTTAGTAAAGGTTGACTATGAAGCAGGCATGCGGTTTATCAATCAGTCTGATATTGAAAAGTTGATGACTGATAACGGAACTGAGCCTGTGCATGGCAACAGGCAAAAGAATATTCCACTGAGTACCCTTGAACAGAGAGTACGTGCCAACAAGCTAGTGAAGGATTGCCAGGTGTACCACGACCTGGATGGTAACCTGGTAGTGGAAATAGAGCAGGAAAAACCCCTGGCCCGCTGGATTAATACATCCCGAGCGGGCGAATGGCGAAAGTCAGACGGGTTTTATATCAACGACGAAGGGGCGTTTCTGCCTCTTTCCAATCGTTTTTCCGCACGGGTACTTATGGTAGCCGGTTCTTTTTTTCAGGACAGAAAAAACCTGGACGATGCGAAGGGTAGAGCAGTACTAAAAATGATCAATTACCTGAATGAAGAGCCGTTTTGGCGGGCGCAGGTGGTTCAAATGAATGTAGCCAAAGATGGTAATATAGATTTGTACACCGCCCTGGGCGACCAGCGGATTGAATTCGGAAAGGCAGAAAACATAGAGCCAAAGTTGACGAAACTTCGTATCTTTTACGAAAAAGTATTAGCAACGGATTGGAGTCGATATTCGATGATAAGCTTAAAATTTCACAATCAGATTGTTTGTGAATAAATAAACACACACCCCGGGCATTATGAAAAAAGGCACTATTTCGGTTGGTTTAGATATTGGAAGTACCAAGGTGGCAGCAGTTGCCGTGGAAAGTAAAGGAGGATTATACAGCAGCCATGATACGGTAGAGGTAATCGGCTTCAGCAAAGTTGATGTTCCAGCCGATGCTATTGTGAAAGGTGCCGTCAAAAATGTGAAACAGGTGAGCATGGCAATCCGTAGTGCCCTGTCAGAACTGACTATGCGGTCTGATCTCGAAATCAATAACGTGAATGTGAGCTTCGGCGGCATGCACGTGCAGGTGGCCTCGCTGAGTAGCTCTATGGTACGTCGCACATCGGCGGTCAGTAACGAGGTCACTCAGGACGACGTGGATAATCTTATCAATGATGTATACCGCGCGCAGACCGAGCCAAACAATGAGGTAATGCACGTGATCCCCGGTGAATTTATGGTCGACAACAGTCAGCGCGTAAAGGAGCCCGTTGGCCGCATTGGTGTGCGGCTGGGGGGAGATTTCTTGGTGGTATCGGGCAATAAGCAAACGATTGAAATCACCAAAAAATGCCTTACTGCGGCTGATCCCCGATTGGAGTATGACCAGTTGCTTCTGGCCCCGATTGCGGCCGGACTTGCAGTATTGAGCGACGAAGAAATAGATGCGGGTACGGCCCTGGTCGACATCGGTGACCACATGACCGACATCGTTATCTATCAGGGGGGAATCGTACGGCACATCGCCTCTTTTCCCATAGCGGGGCACCATATTACGTCTGACCTCAAAGTGGGGTGCGGAATTCAGATTGAAAATGCCGAGCACCTGAAGAGGGAATTTGGGGAGTCGCTATCGGCTCCTACGCCACTGAATATCGAGATACTGGTCAACTATCTCAAAGGGCGTCCTCCCAAGCAGGTACTCAAAAAGAACGTAGCACTCATCATCGAAGAGCGTTTGAAAGAAATTGCGGCACTTGTGTACGCCGAAATTCTTGAATCAGGCCTGGCTGATGAACTAATTGGAGGAATAGTTCTGACGGGAGGTTCGGCCAACCTGCCCGAGATAGAAACCCTTTTCAGCCGGGTAGCATACCCGATGCCGGTAAGGGTGGGTATTCCGGAGCGCATGGCCCAGACGCCCAAAGCAGATGAGGTTGGTAACACCAGCTACGCTACCGCCCTGGGCCTTGCCTGGGCCGGAATCAAAAACGTTGACTCCCGTTTACAGTCGATCTGTCCGCCAGCTTCATCTCCGGTGCCTCAGACTGTACACCGCGAGCCCGAAGAGACACAAGGGGGAGGGGCACGGCTTTTTAGTGCCTGGAAACTGAAAAATCCATTTTTTGGTAATGATAAGGAAGACAAAACGGGTGGCGGATACTAACAGTAAGCATTGTTATACAACAATGCAGAAAACCTACATGCACAAGCGCACGCTATGAATATCAACTTACTAAACGCCTTAGAGCAAGACTACATCGTGAACGGAATTGAAGATAGTGCTTTGGAACCGTCGATCATCAAGGTAATTGGGGTTGGTGGCGGTGGTAGTAATGCTGTTAACTACATGTTTGAGAAAAAAATCAAAGATGTAGAGTTTGCCATTTGCAATACAGACCGGCAGGCCCTTCTCAAAAGTCGGGTACCAACCAAAATTCAGTTGGGGGCATCGCTTACCAAGGGTCTGGGAGCGGGTATGGACATTGCCCGCGGGCGCGAAGCTGGCTCCGGCTCAGCTCTCCCTCCTGAGCGCCTGCATGCGGGACCCCCAGGACTACTATGAGGACAAGGCCGCCGCGAAGTCCTCCTACTCTCCCGCGTCCTCCACCCGCATGGGCACCCCGATGGACATGTACGTCACCTTCTCGGCCAACCTCGCGACCGAGACGGCACGCGTTTCGGCGATCCTCGACCTCTCGAACGATGATCTGAACACCCTCATCGAGATCGAATCGGCGTTCAAGGCGGCCGATTCCAGCGTTATTTTAACCGTAACCGGGTTGCAGAACACGCACAACGCCGAGATTGCGGCCCTGCACCACTCTCTGCGGAAAACCCCCTATGAGGCCAATCGGATGTTGGCCATGGTGAGCAAGATGTTCGGTCTTGCGGAGCGCTGGGGCCTACGTCCGGATGCTTCAAACCCAGCAAAGAACATCGACAGATACCGGGAGGAGAAGCGTGAGCGCTACCTGTCGCCGGAGGAACTGGCGCGGCTATGGCAGGTGCTGCACTCCGACGAGGCATCCAAGACGGCCTCACGAAGCGCTATAGCGGCCGTCAAG
>CATMVR010000537.1 GCA_950075905.1 uncultured Persicitalea sp.
GCCGAATTCGCGGCGCGAGTGGAAGAAGCCGGATTGGTCTTCATCGGGCCTTCGCCCGAGGCCATTGCGCGTATGGGATCGAAGATCGAGGCCAAGGCCACGGCCGAAGCCGCCGGCGTGCCGGTGCTGGCCTCGATCCCGGCGGATGACGATCTGCGGAAGAAATCGGCGAATTACCAGATTGTCGGGACGGACAAGAGCCCTTGGGGGAGCCTGTTTGCCGGGTTGGCCGACGCGGTTTCCGTGGCGCCGCCGATCCGGCCCGCGCCGCTCGATCAGGACGGGTTGCTGGGGCTGTTCGACGGGTCCGACACGGGCGCGGGCGTCACGCTGGAGCCCGCGACGGACGAGGATATGCGCGGCAAGAACGCCAAGCCCAGGGAAAGCCTGGAGGTGATCTATGACGACGCCTGATCTGGCCACACCGGCGGGCGACGGGGGTCATTCCGCCGCCGACCTGGACCGGGCCGCGCGCAGCGCCGGGCAAAGTGAGCTGCTGGACCAATACGCGCGAGATTACCCGCAAGGCCCGCATGACAAGCCGCAAAGCATGTGCCCGGCCTTTGGATCCCTGCGTGTGGGGCTGCGGATGAAACGGGTGGCGACGGTGCTGTCCGGTTCTGCCTGCTGCGTCTACGGGCTGACCTTCGTGTCGCATTTCTACGGTGCCCGGCGGTCGGTGGGCTACGTCCCCTTCGATTCCGAAAGCCTCGTGACCGGAAAGCTGTTCGAGGACATCCGCGAGGCGGTGCACAAGCTGGCCGATCCGGATCGCTTCGATGCCATTGTGGTCACCAACCTCTGTGTGCCCACGGCCTCCGGTGTGCCGCTGCGGTTGCTCCCGGACGAGATCGACGGCGTGCGGATCGTGGGCATCGACGTGCCGGGGTTCGGCGTGCCGACCCATGCCGAGGCCAAGGACGTGCTGGCCGGGGCGATGCTGAATTACGCCCGGAAAGAGATAGAGGCCGGGCCGTCCCAGGGCTCCATGATGGCCGCGTGATATTCGTAAAACGCCCGCCGCGTGGGGTCCATTTGCTCGTTGCCGTCCCAGGCTTCGGGGATCAGCATCATCATCACGTGCGGCAGCGAGCGGCCCGACAGGTACAGCAGCTCGATGGCGTTGTCCAGGTTGGCCGAGTCAGACTGCTTGGAATCGCAAATCGGCACAATCATCTTCATTTCCTCCTTCGTAAAGTACTTGGATTCGAAGGCTTTCTCACCGGCCCTGATCCAGTTGACATTTCCCTTCACGGTATTAATCTCGCCGTTGTGGGCAATGTACCTAAATGGCTGCGCCAGCTTCCAGGATGGGAAGGTATTGGTAGAAAAGCGGGAATGCACTACTGCAAAAGCCGACACCACCGACTCGTTGTCGAGATCGGGGAAGTAGTACTTCAGCTGATTGGTAGTCAACTGTCCTTTGTAGGAGATCGTCCGGCTGGACAGCGAGGAGAAGTAGCATTGCTCGCGGGCGCCCTTGATATCACTGATCAGCTTACCCACAGCCTGCCGCAGAATAAAGAGCTTCCGCTCAAAGGCCAGGTCGTCTTCGATCAGATCGGGCTGTTGAATGAACATCTGCTCCACGTAGGGCTCCACCGAAAGCGATCCGTCGCCCAGGGTGTCGTTCAGCGTTGGTACCTTGCGGTAGCCCAGCAGAGTCATGCCCAGTTTTTTTATCTTCCGGTCAATAATTCCCTTACATTCTTTCCGTAATTCTTCATCCTGCGGAAAGAATATCATACCAACCCCATACTCCCCGGCGTCGGGCAGCTGGAAGCCCAGGTTAAGGCACTCCTCCACAAAAAACTCGTGCGGAATCTGTAAAAGAAGACCGGCACCGTCTCCCGTGTTAGGGTCGCACCCGCAGGCGCCGCGGTGATCCATGCGTTCGAGCATGTGAATGGCGTCGGCGACAATCTGATGCGACTTCCGTCCTTTCATGTGCGCCCGGAATCCAATTCCACAAGCGTCATGTTCGAATTCAGAACGGTATAATCCTGGTTGGTCTATGATTTTTTCGGACATCGTGTACTTGATATTACTGTATAACTAATTACAAAAATTGAAATTTAGATTGATTGGAGCAATCAATTTAAAGTAGCGCAAAATCAGGTTGCGGGTATATGATGAAGCAAATTGATGCAAGATAATAATAAAAAATATTTGGTTAAATAGCCCAAAAGCAAAATAATATAGTGATAGTATAAAATTGCTAATTAATTTATACTATATCCTAAAATATTGATAAAGCATCAAGGAATAGCCCGCTTCGCTGCAATAATTTGAACGAAGTAGGTATTAGATTTACAAAATGTAGCGCCGGAAAGTTTACCGGAAGGGTATTTCGTAGGTTTTGCCTTCCTCGGCAAAGTAGGTCTCGGCAAAGACAGACCGGGCTTCGTCGAGTGAGATGAGGGGGTCGTGGTAGCGGGAGGAGAGATGGCCAATGAGCAGCTTGCCCACCCCGGCTTCGCGGGCGATGCTGGCGGCCTGCCTGGCGGTAGAGTGAAATGTCTTTTTGGCTCTTTCGAGCTGCTCGTCCCGAAAGGTCGCCTCGTGGTACACGCAGTCGGTTCCTTCCAGAAAAGGAATCAGGTCAGGCCGGAAAATGGTGTCTGAGCAGTAGGCATAGCTACGGGGCGGTGGCGGGGGCAGGGTGTACTCCTCGTGCGCAAAGCGGATATTTCCGGCTTCGTCGAGAACGTCCCCGCCCTGTTTCAATGTCCGGAAATGATCAAAGTGCATCTCGGGGGATATTTTTTCTTTGATCAGTTTCCGTTCGCCGGTTTTTTCGCGAAACAGAAAGCCCGTACACGGTATCCGGTGCTGCAAGGGTAGGGTACTTACTGTCATGTGGGGCGTTTCGAAGATCTGGCCGGGCTGACTGGCATCGGTTTCCTGAAAATGGAGGGGATAGGACAGGCGGGTATCCGACTGCCGGAATATTTCAGTGAGTACGTCATTTAGTCCGGGGGGGGCAACAAGATGCATCTCTTCGGTGCGCTGACCCAGGCTGAGGCTCGTCAGCAGGCCAAACAGCCCAAAATAATGGTCGCCGTGCAGATGGGATATGAAAATGCCTTTGAGTCGGCCGGGTCTGAAATGCCGTTCCAGCAGCCGATACTGGGTTCCTTCGCCGCAATCAATGAGGTAGTAGTCGCTCCCTATCTCCAGAAGCTGGGCAGATGGGTAGGAATGGAGCGTGGGTGTGGCCGAACCGGAACCTAATATCGTAATCTGGAAAGTCAAAAAAGCAGCTAATTTAGAGTTCAGGGTTCGTTTGATTCGCTGATACCCTCATAATCCTCAGCGTCATAGTCGTCATCGTCACCTGCTCCGAATTCATTTTCGAGGTCGTGCATAAATACGGCGTCGATGGCTTCTTCCAGCGTGGGCAGTACGAGCAGATCCGGGATACTCGAATCTTCCAGCAGGTCGGTAAATTCGTCGCTCTGTGTCACTATTACCAGAATTCCGAGCCCCGTCGTGCAAAGCCGGATAATCTTCCGCAGCGTCATGACACCGGCTGAATCGATTTCCCTGGCCTGGTTCATGACTACGATCAGGTTGTGGTAATCTTCCCGCAGGAGTTCGCGTGCCTGCTCTTCAAAAAGACCAGGAATTTCTTCGCTAAACTGCTCCTCTTTCAGGGTGATTACCGCATACTTTTCACTACGTTCGATTGTGTAATCCATCTTTATGGGCGATTGGGTAGGGATTGGGTTTCAAGTATAAAATAATACAACAAACCCTTACCAGCAGGGTTTGTTGTACAAAAATAGGTTTTTACGCCAATGAACGCAGAATATTTTCCTCGATTCTTGTTAAAATATCTGCACTGTCGGCTTTTTGGAAAGGCTGGCCAGTAACTTTTTCGTACAGTTCGATGTAGCGCGCGCTGATTTGGGCAATCCAGGCATCGTCCATGTGGGGTACCTGTTGCCCTTCCTTGCCCTGAAAACCATTCTCAATCAGCCACTCCCGTACAAACTCCTTCGAAAGCTGCCTCTGGGGTACTCCCCGCGACTGGTTTTCCTGGTAGGTGTCCAGGTAAAAGTACCGGGAGGAATCCGGTGTGTGTATCTCATCGATGAGATAAATTTCGTTGCCAAGCTTTCCGAATTCGTACTTGGTATCAACCAGAATCAGGCCCTGGGTGGCGGCCATGTCGGTGCCCCGCTGAAATAGCGCCAGGGTGTAGGCT
>CATMVR010000538.1 GCA_950075905.1 uncultured Persicitalea sp.
CCACTGTTTTTGAAGTGCTGTGGCAGGGTAACCACGTCAGGGGCGGTGGTGCGGAAGTGCGTGGCCAGATCGTAGACCTTCGAAGCATCGGGGCGCAGACCGGTGAGCAGGGCCGTGCGGCTGGGACTGCACAGCGGAAACTGGCAATAGGCGCGGTCGAAGCGGACCCCGCGCCGGGCCAGCCGGTCGATGTTGGGCGACTGCACCAGCGGATGCCCGTAGCAACCGAGGTTGTTGTTCAGATCGTCCACGGCAAACATCAGCACATTGGGTTTGCTGACCACTGGCGAGGTGGTAACAGACTCACGGGCTGTTTCGGACGGAGAAGCCGCCATCAGGGCGCAAAGGGCCAGGCCAACTACACCCGGCAGGAGTTGCTTGATCATATCGAAAGACTCTGTTTTGAATTAAGACTTATTTTATGGCGCTTTACCCGGTACCTGACGGCTATTTCTGCTCTAAAAATTTACTTTCCCGCCAGAAACTGATCCAGCGTAGCAGGCCCTTGCAGGTAGCCCAGCGATTGCAGAAAGGCATCGGCTTTCAGTACCGTATCTTTGAAATAGGTACTGTCTATCTCTTTGTAATTAAAAAAGCCGTGAGGCTGTCCTTCGTACAGGTGCAGGTCGCAGCGCTGCCCCCGTGATTCCATTTTCTTCTGGTACTCTTTTGCCGTGCTCACCGGGATAAGCTTATCCGCTGTACCTAAAAAAAAGATCGTTGGGGGCGCAATGGTATTCAGGTTGTGCATGGGCGAAAATTCCGGATAGCGCTCGCCGATGCGTTCGTAGCCGTAGCCCTTGGGTCCGTTGTCGATCACGGGGTTGAAAAGGATGAGTGCCTGCGGTACAGTACTGATGGAGAGATCGTCGCCGGGACCGTCAAGACCGGGAATCGTTGCGGTAGCTGCCGCCAGATGCCCACCGGCGCTGCCACCAGAGGCGATGATACGTCCCGGGTCTATTCCCAATACTTCCGCGTTTTTCCGCAGGTAGCGCATGGCCGATTTGGCGTCTTCCACGGATTTGAAGGGCGTAGTGCGATGCCGGTTTTTAACCCGGTAGTCAGCGCGTGCGCAGATGAGGCCGCGGCTGGCGAAGTACCTCGCGTGGGACTCAAACTGGGCAATACTGCCGCCGTTCCAGCCACCGCCGAAGAAGAACACTATCGTGGCGTAGCTTTGGCCGGGCTGGTAGTTGGGGGGATAATCGAGCACCATGTGCAGCTCGGTACTGTCTACTTTTTTGTAGACCAGTTCGAGGGAAGTTACCTGTGGGGAACTCACATGCTGCGAAGATGCAAGATGAGAGAGAGTTTCCTGCCGTGTCACTTCGTAAGCTGCTCCGTGGGGGTGTGCGTGTGCAGGCGGGAGGCAAAGAAACAGGAAAATGAAAAAGAGGCATGAGTAAAATCGCATAGGGAATAGGAGTATCGGTTCATCAATAAAGCGGTATCTCCCTGCCAGCTACTCTTTTAAAAAAACTGAAAAATTTTCCTGCTGCCGCGGGATGAAGAGCTTGCGGGTAGCCTGTTGTTATCAGTTGGGGGAAGGTTTAACAGGAAAATGGGCAGCCTTTCGGTCAGGGCTGCCCATTGTGATATTTTTGGAGTACGTGCAAGCCTACCTGGCTGGCGTAATGACGATGTTGCGATACTCTACAGGGCCGTGATCGCCCTGAATGTAGAGGGGGCCGGGTTCGCCCTCGTTGCTATCCAGGGCACCGCCCGTAATGCCGGGTATTTCCTGGTTGGTAATCACCCGCTGGCCGTTGACATCGAGAGTAATCATGCGGCCAAGAAGTACCACATCGAACGACTGCCATTCGCCGGGCTCTTTGGCAACCATTTCGCTGGGGCTGAGGAAGCCGTACACGCCCCCCAGCTGATCCACGGCGGGTTCAAGTCCCTTGCCGTCGGTTACCTGTACCTCGTAGCGTCCGCGCAGGTACACCCCGCTATTACTTCCCTTCGGAATCCGGAACTCCACGTGCAGCTTAAAGTCATCGAACTTCTGGTCCGTGATCAGGTTGGCACCTGACTTCTCGCTTTTGAGCACACCATTTTGCATGGTCCACTGATTTTTTTCGGACGAAGCGTGCCAGCCTTTCAGGCTATTGCCTTCGGTCAGCTTAATGGGTTTTCCCCAGTCAGGCATCGTGGTTTTGCGCATAGCCGGAGCCCGTACGCCGGTGTAGGAGTGGGTTTTTCCGTCGGGCGTGGTGAGTGTACCACTGATTTTATTTCCCTGCAAGGTACCCTGAACCGTAAATTGTCCGTCGCCACTTTCCCACTGTGGCGGAATGGAAAAATTGAATTTACCGTCCTTGAAGTGTACCTCCGAAATGGGCCGGGCGCTGCCCGAAACCGACACGAAACGTCCTACGAGCGTATGCGTGCCGGAGTGGCTCACTTCCAGCCAGGATGGGGCCGACTTGCCGGCCATATCCACTGTGATATCGTACCGTCCTTCGAGTGGGGAAGTGGTCTGTGCCTGGGCGTTCAGGGAAAGTCCTGCCGAAAGCGCGGCAAGGGCCGCTACCCTGAGGTACCGGCCGAAGCGTTGTGAATGGGTTTGGAATACGCAGTTCATAGAGAATGTTAAGGTAATAAAAGACGCTAATGTAGGGATAAAAACGCGAATTTAGCTGAGCGCAGGCCGCATTCTATACTACCTTTTCCGCCGTTTTCCAGATATCCCCATCGTATTCAATCCCCAGGCCGGGAATATCCGGAATCACCATTTTCCCTTCGTCGTCCAGCAGTACGTAAGGTGTGTACCAGTCAGGCTGAATACTTTTAAATGAAATAGGGTATTCCTGCAAACCATACAGCACCGGACAGACGGCGGCCACCTGCCAGAACGGCGCCGCCAGGGGATCGGCCTTGGGCGTGTGCGGGGCTATGTGAATACCCGCCTGTCGGGCGATCTCGGCTACCTGCAACGTCCGGAGAATTCCCCCGTTGTAGTACACATCGGGTTGCAGAATATCGTAGACCCTGGTTTTGGCGAGTCTTTGAAAACGGTACAGACTTGTATCCTGTTCGCCCCCGGCTACTTTAATTCTTTTCAAAGCTTTGGTGACCTGCCGCATGCCGTCTTCATCTTCAAAATTCAGGGGTTCTTCGTAGATGTCGGCCCCGATGTCTTCCAGCATCTTCCCGAATTTGATACCGTCTTTTACGTCAAACGAGCCGTTGGCATCGGCGTAGATCGTGACGTCGTCGCCCAGTACCTTGCGGGCCAGGTTGAGAAGTTTAGTACTTCGGGCGTCGTCCTCGGGTGTATTACGGAGACGACCGCCGATCTTAATCTTCACTCCCTTGACGCTGGTTTCAGAAAGTTTCCGTTTGAGGTCTTCTAGTACCTTCTCCGGCGCGCTTTCCCGATCAAAACTGGACAGGTAGACCTCGTAGGAACTACGAAGCTTTTGACCGAGCAAGGCATACACAGGCTTGTCGGCCGTGCGCCCCAGCAAGTCCCACACGGCAATCTCCACCGAGCCGATGCAGTTCCAGAGGGGCATGCCCGCGTACTTGTAGTTGCTGTTGAGGCGGTACGCATTTTCGGCCAGTTGAGCTACGTCGCGGGCGTCTTTACCCACAAAATGAGGAATCACCAGCCCTTTAAGCAGCGACACCAGATTTTGCATGCGGTCGTTGCATTGGGTGATGCCCTTCACGCCTTCTTCCGAAGTGACCACCAGCAGCAGCTCGCCCTGCGTTTTCAGGAGCTCTACCGAACGGATTTTGACCGGATTTTTGATGCTGAGTGAAAGGTCAGGGTACTTCCAGGTAGGGAGAGGGTCTTCTTGTAGATGGGTAGAAGAAGAAAAGGCCTTGCCAGTAGGAGTCAGGAGTCCCAGGCCGGCAAGGCCTATGGCTGAACGGAAAAATTCTTTACGAGAGAGCATAGGCTTTACCGGAATAGAGAAAAATCTGCGTAATTCTTCTTCTTTTCAAAAAAGCCCTGTTTTCTACGAAAATACCCGGTTACTCTTCCAGAAAATCCATATCCCGTCCGTGGGTTTCGGGAATGGTGAGGATGGAGTAAAAGCCAATCACAAAACAAATAAGACCAACCAAAGCTCCCGAATCAGTGACGGCAAAGGAAGTTTTGAAGAAACCATACATCGTTGTCATGGCTACCACGGTACCCCGTACCATGTTGGGTATACTGGTGGCAGCCGTAGCCCGCAGATTGGTACCAAAC
>CATMVR010000539.1 GCA_950075905.1 uncultured Persicitalea sp.
GCTCAACGATCCGCGCGTCACCTACTGGGAGCCCGCCAAGTGGGTAGCCAAGCTACGGGAACTGAAAACCGACGACAACCTGGTGCTGCTGCACTGCGACATGGAAACCGGCCACGGCGGGGCTTCGGGGCGCTTCAAACGCCTGCACGACATAGCCCTGGAATACGCTTTTTTACTGGGACTGGCAGGAAAGACTACCTGAGGTCGCCTATCTTCCCGTTCGGCGGGTAGGCAGGAAAACATCAAAGACAGCACCTTTCTCAGAGCTGGCGGAGGCATCGATATCGCCCTGATGGTTCAGGGCGATTTTTTTGCACATAGCCAGGCCTATGCCCGTGCCCTCGTAGTCGGACTTGTGGTGGAGGCGCTGAAAGATCTTGAAAATCTGTTCGGCGTATTCCTTTTTGAAGCCGATGCCATTGTCCGCAAAGCGAATCCGGTAATAGTGCAGGGTGGCATCCAGATGATGCTGATTTTTTTCCTTTGCCGTCAGCTGGGTGGAAGAAATAGTAATCACCGGCGGTATATTTTCCCGGGTAAATTTCAGGGAGTTGCTGATCATGTTGCCGAAGAGCTGGGCCATCTGCAAAGGGATTGCTTCCAGCACGGGAAGTGCTTCATAATGGACTGTTGCTCCTTTTTGCTCAATCAGTAGCTCGTAGTCGGTCAGGGTAGCCTCCACGATCTGATTCAGGTCTACCGGGCTGTACACCTCATTCTCCTTCACCAGTTCCGAGTAGCTAAGTACATCCCTGATCAGCGCGTTCATGCGGGAGGTGGAGCTGTATATTTTATTCAGATAGTTCTTCGACTGCTCATCTGCATCCTGCCCCAGCCGGTTCTCGAGCATCTGGGCGAAGGTCCCGATTTTGCGGAGGGGCTCCTGCAGGTCGTGCGAAGCAATGTAGGCAAACTGCGCCAGCTCGGCGTTGGACTTCTGCAGGTCACTGTTGGTGGCGGCCAGTTCTTTGGTTCGCTCGGCTACCACTTCTTCTATCTTGCGCCGGGCCAGTACCTGCGCTGTTACATCGATGGTAATTGCCAGTACACCAAGTATAGTTCCGGCTCCATCCAGGTAGGGTTCGAGCACAAAATTAACATATACCGTTTCCTGCTTCCCATTTCTTAACAAATCCACGGGGCGTTCGTCAGCCTTAAATACCTCTCCACTTGTATACACGTTGGCAATCAGAGCTTCCAGGCCCTGATCGCGGGCATCGGGCAGGGCCTGGAAGATGGGCTTGTGCTCGACAAGCTCCCGGGGTCTGCCCCAGATTTCCAGCATAGAGTCGTTGACCATTTCTACCCAGTGCGTCGGGCCCATCATGAGGCACATAGCTACCGGTGCCTGGTAGATCATGTTGCGGAAATTCTCCTCACTCTGTTCCAGCTTTTGCTTGGCAATGTTCAGATCTGTCACATCGGCCGCCGTATTCATTACCCCGTATACATTGCCTGAGGCATCAAAGAGGGGTGTAAAGCTATACTTGAAATAAAAGGGCTGCATCTCGCCATTAATCATCAGGTCTACCCGCTGATTGTTGGCATGGAAGGGCACACCGGTGGTGTATACTTCATCGAGTTGTTGAAAAATACGCTGGTTGTGCAGCTCGGGTAGTATGTCGCTGTATAGCTTCCCTACTACGTTGTTTCCCTTCCCCCAAACATCCATAATAGACTGATTGGCCAGGGCAATGCGCATTTCCTTACCTATATAAACTCCAATGGGAAACGGAGCGCTTTCTACCAGGCTCCGTAGCCGCTGTTCGCTCTCCCGGGCCTTCTGCTCAGCCTTTTTGCGCTCGGTAATATCAATGCTCGAACCAATGTACCCGGCAAAGGTTCCATTGGCTCTGAAACGAGGAGTAGCCTGAGACAAGATCCAGCGATACTTGCCCGATTTGTCCAGCATCTGTACTTCACCAATAAATTGACTTTTGTTTTGGACGGCACCGAGGTACGATTCCATAAAGGCTTGTCGCTCGTCGGGATGCACGAGATCAATCCAGCCTCTAAGGAATTGTTCTGTTGAGCGACCAGTAAACTCCGTCCAGGCTTTGTTGACAAAGATTACCTCACCGGTTTCGTTGGCTACGGCAATGAGGATGTCGGTGCTCTCGGCCATAGTCCTGAATCGTTCCTCGCTTTCTTTCAGCGCCGCTTCTGCTTCTATCTGCTGAGTGATGTCCGTATTGGTACCAAACCACCGGTATACCTTACCTTCGGCGTCAAACACCGGCAGCACACGGGTCAGAAACTGCCTGAATTCTCCATCTGCCCCTCTGATTGGAAAAACCATTTCAAAAGGCCTCCCATTAGCAATAGAACGCTGCCAGCGTTCTAGTACCTGGGGAAGGGTATGTGGGTCATGCACCGACTGCCAGCCCCAGCCTTCCATGTCCTTGGGGGTAGTACCCGTAAACTCGTACCACTTGTTGTTGTACCAGAATATCCAACCGTCGGCATTGGCCATCCAGGCCAGGTTGGGAATACTATCAGCCAGCGTTCTGAACTGCCCCTCGCTTTCTTCCAGCGCCCGGATGATCCTTACCTTTTCGGTCGTTTCGCTGCTGATCAGCAGCACGCCCTCAACCTCTCCCAGGTCGTTATAGACTGGGCTGTACCCAAAATTCCAGTAGACTTCCTGCATTTGTCCGTCCCGGGAAACAGAAATCAGCTGGTCTTCGGTATTGATGGATTCTCCTTCCTCACGCACCTGCCTGATCAGCGGATGAATGATTTCCCATACCTCCGGCCAGCATTCCTTGCCTTTCTGACCGAGCGCCCGGGGGTGCTTGCCTCGTTCCTGCAGGTTGGGCATGTAGGCATCATTGTAAAATTGAATCAGGTCGTCTCCCCACCACATAAACATCGGTAATTTGGAGGTAAGAATCATCGATACCGTGAGTAGCAAGCTTTGTGGCCATAGGTCGGGAGGTCCGATGGCGGTTTTCGACCAGTCAAAATTTCTGGTCTGTTCTCCCATTTCTCCTCCGCCTTTCAGAAAATTGGCCGATTTATTCAGAGTATCAGGTTTCAAGGTTGTCTTAAATGGATTTGATTTATAATGTTAAAGGCATGAACAGCAAATCTCCAAAAGAATTGAATCCACAGTACGAAAACCCTGGAATTGCCAGTAGTCAAACCTGTTCATACGCGCCACATGGTACTTAATTCGGTCTTTATCTGCTTTTTATCAAAATTTGACTCCTTACCGGAGTATCTGAATAGTATCGGCTAGTATGCTTTTCCGTCTTTGCGGAAGGGCGCGCTGAATACCCCTGTAAAACTACCCCTGTAAAACGGACTACCCATCAAAAATACTATGCCTACACCGGCGGGGATATTGCTATTCCAACAGGACCTTTTCTCTTTTTGGATACTTCACCTCATACTGCAAATTAATCTCTTGCTGCTGCTGGGGAGCAAGGGACAGATTCCAGGTCAGTTTTCCGGTTTTGGGGTCAAGCTGTCCGTTAGATACCTCGGTGGCCGCTACCGAAATATCGCTGTTCACTGAAACTGGAATTTGATCCAGCAGCGTGAGTTGAATGGATTGTGACTTTTTGTTCCGGATAATTATCTTAAAGCCCCTCGTGTCCAGAACGTTGCTGCCAATACTTCTGGATTTGGAAAATTGCTCATTCTTTTCCCGGTTGACAACTATATTTTTATCCCGTCCCAGCGAGATGGTAAGGGTATCCTGCAAAGACTTGGCATCCAATACAGTACGGCCTACGTAGGCATCTTCAAAGTACAGGTTAGCTTCTCCTTCGAGCAAGTTATACTGATCCCAATCCGTAATCCGGGCGGTAAGGAAAGCATCTTTATCTAGTTTGGGAATTACGTAATATTGATAAGACGCCGGAATGTTGTGCTTTTTCAAGTCTACCAGAAGTTTCTCGCCATTGGAAGAAATGGAATAAGGAGTTTCTACCTCGATCTCCACCGTTGTCTGATTTTCGATTACAGTGGTGGTTACTATATCGGCATCGGCCGGAGAATTTGCCGCCCTTTCGAGAGCACGCCCTGCTTTTCCTCCATAACCAACCACGACCACTTCGGCGAGCGCCTGCCTATCCTCTTCCAAAAGTATGGTGAGCTGGGGTTGCGAGATAGGGATCTCTCTGGTCTTGTACCCAACGAACGAGACGACCAGTTGCTGGGCACCATTGGGTAGGGTAAGGGCAAAGTT
>CATMVR010000540.1 GCA_950075905.1 uncultured Persicitalea sp.
CGAATTTATACCACAGACCATCCCCAATGCTCAGGTAGGTGCCGTTCTGACTGGGATTTTTCTCCTGCGCGTATTCGGCAATGAAATCCGCCCGAAAAATGGTTTCCATAATTTCCCGGGTGCGGGTCCAGGGCAAAGCCACGGGATCGGCAGCGTCCAACTTCATGGTGAGTACACGATCTTCAAAAGTTGCCAGCAAACTGATTCTCAACTCATTTCTGCCGTCTACCTCCATATACTCCGCAATGAACGGGTTTTCCTTGTCTGATGCCTCATAGATAGCTTGTAGAAGTTCGTGCTGAAAATAATTCCAGGCTTCCTCATCTTTGGGGAACCACGATTCGCTCTGTCCGGCCGGGTCGGTCAGCACGACCTCGATAAAGTTATCATTTTCGGTGTAGTTGTGGCGCGGGGTCAGTTCGTCGGGGTGTATCATCCGGCTCAGTTCCTGCTGCCATACGGTGGGCAACGTTCCGTGCCAGGCGTAGTCATCATCCAGCGTAAAGCCCTCGTCCAGAATAGACTCTTCGTCCAGTTCGTCCCGATCGAGGTAGCGGAGGGTTAACTCTACGCCCATTCCCTGCACGCCCGGTCGAAGCGCCACAGTATAAAAATAGGAATAGGGCGCCGGCATGATTCCGGCAGTTTGGAATTTCACTAAAATTTCTTTCCAGGATATGTCTTTACTTGGCTTAGTCATGCGTTAAAATAGGTATTTGCCGTAGCGTTTTTGTCTAGTTTGTCCGTAGGAGTCCGTTTAAATCTTTCCACAAAGTAAATAGCTTTGGGGACTTCAAAGGTACTTACTTTTGGGCGGAGTCGGTCCAGTAGCAGGGGCACATTAAGGCTATTTGCCTTCCCTTCCATAAATAGAATCAGCTTTTGCCCTAGTCTTTCGTCATTTTCGTACCAGGAAAAAAAACTTTCTCCGGGAGAAACACCCATCTCCAGGAGACATTCTTCTACCTTCCGGTCGATGCGGAGAAGCTGTATTTTCAATCCGCCAGAGTTGATGATGGCATCCCGCCGCCCCACCCAGCGAAAGGTACGCGGAGAGGTGATTTCTACAATGTCGTTGGTTTGAACCGTCTCAAAATTGGTCACCGCTCCCCGCACGTAGATGCAGTTTTGTGCGTCTACTCCAAACTCTACCCCGTCGAGTACCATGTAGTCTTCTTCTGGGTCCGCCCCGTTTAGCCGACGAAGGGCCACGTGTGAGACGGTCTCAGTCATGCCATAGCTCTGGTACACCGGTATGGGTAGGGACTGTATCTCTTTTTCGAGGGCCAGCGAAACCGGCGCACCACCCAGCAGAATTTTGTCCACCCGCGCTACGGCTTGCCTCGTGGCAGGATTTTGCAGGCAGGCTTGTAATTGCAAGGGTACCATGGCGATGAAATCAAAACGGGCATCAGATCCGAAGCCCAGCAACGGATTGGCCACCGGCTCGATGATCGTCAGTTCCCAGTCTAGTACCATACCCCGCACGAGCATCATGGTACCGGCGATGTACCCAACGTTAAGACAAATCAGGGCTTGGGTACCAGAGGGCAATTGCAGGGCCTTCCCCGTCATCCAGGCGGAGGCTTCCATCTGCGCCCGCGTGAGGTGAATAGGCTTGGGGGTACCCGTGGAGCCCGAGGTACGCAGCACAAAGTCTGGCTTGCCCGACTGCCAGTGCTGCAAAAAATCATAAGCCCCTGACAGGTAGGGGTCCTGCAGTGCTGTTGCTGACGCCAGTGTTCGCGAATTTATTTTCCAGATATTCATACCAACTTTAAAAATCCAAAGTTCGTTAATTGGGATGTAGCGAGAAAAAATCCCGGAATATTAATTCCATGTAGCTGAAAGCGGGGATGTCGGTAAACAATAGCTACTTTTGTGCGGTTAAAACGCTATGATGACAACCGAAGATAACAACGAAAAGATTGCCCAGAACCCTGGTTTGATGGAGTATGCCCACAGTGCAGGCGGTGCCGTGATCAAACCCGAAGACATGGGCAAGGTAAAAAGCCGGTCGTTGCTGGCGATGCGACAGCAAACCGATATTCAGCTGGCTCAGCTTTACAAGCAGATGCAACTCCTGGCCGATCAGGCCCGGCAAATCAGCCACCGGGTGGAGGTATCCGAACGAATCTACTCCGCCCAGATGAGCTTTGAACCGGTAATCGGGATGACCTACTATCTTTACGAGCGGAAAGATGGACAGGATACACTTTCCCTGGTTGCTCCCCACGAATGGGGACGTACCCAGCCCTTCAAGGCATTTATTGCCAGGGTGTTCATGCTGGCAGATCATACCTGGGAAGTAGAGTACAATGCCGACCAGGCAGTTGAAGATATCTCCTGAGCTATTTTTTTAAAAACCCGCTAAACAATACTTATAGAATTACGCATGAATTACTGGCTTGTTAAATCAGAACCCTTCAAATATTCGTGGGATCATTTCGTTAATGAAAAGCGCGGAGTATGGGACGGCGTCCGTAACTATCAGGCACGTAATAACCTGATGGCCATGCGCGAAAAAGACCTAGTCCTCTTTTACCATAGCAACGAAGGAAAAGAGGTAGTGGGTCTGGCTCAGGTGGTGCGTGAGCATTATCCCGACCCCACAACCGACGACACCCGATGGGTAGTGGTAGACCTCGAACCAGTGGAACGTTTTCCCAGGACCGTTACATTGGCCCGGATGAAAGCCGACGAACGGCTGCAGAACCTATCCCTCATTCGTCAATCCCGGTTATCGGTACTCCCCGTACGTCCAGAAGAATTTGATATTATACTTGGTTTAGCCCATGACTAAAACGCTTGCCCTTACCCGAGCGGCATTTTCGATGCTCCTGCTCGCTGTTGCCACTATTACCGCAGTTGCCCAGGAAGTCAAACGAGTAGAACTCCCACTTCCCTCAACCAATGAAGCCTACCATACCGTACCACTGGGAGAAAAAGGGGCGCTGCTGATTTCACAACCCGGCCGTAACGCTTACAATGTTCAGTTATTTAACACCAACCTCGAACGCGTTTGGTCCATTGACGGCACCATCGAGAATAACCTCGACTACGTCACTTCTACTTACGACGGTGGTTCGGTGTACATGCTTTTCAGTAGGTACCGCAGCCCGGTGTATCAGATTGTAAAGGTCAATGTGGGTCCCGGATTTGTGGAGACGTTCACCATCAACACCCTGGATCGCTTCCAGATCACTGACTTCAAAACCCTGGGGTACTCCATGTTTATGGCTGGCACGATCCGCGACGAGCCTATTCTGATCTACACGGATCTGTCGACGTTGCAAACCAAGGTATTGCCCACCGCCATTAAGGGTTCCAACGCCATACAGTCTATTGAAATAGATACTACCCACCGGCTGATCAACGTGAGCTTTGCCGTAAAAAAAGGGAAGCAGACCCGCATTGTGGCTCAGTCATACTTTGAAAACGGACAACTCTACGATCAGGTGATGGTAGAGCCGGAAGACGAATACTCCTTCCTTAACGGACGACTGCAGGTGCTGAATGATTCCGTCAAGCTCATGATCGGTACGTATGGCTACCGCAACATGCAAAGCTCTAACAATGCGGCATCACAAGGGCTTTTTATCAGTAAAATTGTGGATGAAGGCGTGGCTTTTACCCGTTACCACAGCTTTACGGATTTCGAGAATTTCTTTTCCTTCATGAATGAACGTCAGCAGGAAAAAATTGAGCGCCGGATCAAAAAGAAAAAGGATTCGGGTGGTGATTTGAAACTGAACTACCGCCTGCTGGTTCACGATATTATACAGCGCGACAATGAGTATACGTTGGTATCGGAGGTATTTTATCCCGAATACCGTACCAATTCAAACAATATGATGGGTATGAACTCTTACTTCGGCAATCCGTGGCTGTACGGTTCTCCATTTGGCGCCGGGCTTTATAACCCATGGCTATGGAATCCACTCTATGGCTCCCGGGGTGGATTTAGTAACCAGATTTTTGACGGCTTTGTGTATACCCACGCCATTGTGGCTAATTTTGACAAAAACGGCCAATTACTCTGGGACAACAGCATTAATTTTGATAATGTCAAGAACATGGAGCTGAAAGAAAAGATCAACGTCCAGGTGAGTGACGAAGGACGTACCCGCCTGGTATACAGCAACAACGGTGGTATTAGAAGCAAGATCGTCAAAGGCAACACGGTAGTGGAC
>CATMVR010000541.1 GCA_950075905.1 uncultured Persicitalea sp.
TGTCAAGTCGTTTTTTCATCTTAACGTTCTACGGCCGTTTTTTATCAATACCAAAGAAACTTTAAACAGCTTCATTTACTCCAATGACTTCACAAGCCCTCCTGACGTTTCAGGCTATTGAATGAACGGCGTGAAAAAAGGATGAGCGGTAACGCTGACTAACGCTGACAGCGAAACGCTGTCAGCGTTGTTGGCGACTCGCTACTGCGACCACTCCGTGGGCGTCCGGTCCCAGCGGTGTTTGTAGAGTTCTTCCAGAAGCTCCTCCGATAGCCCCTGCCCATCGCTGGCGGCGATATTGGCCCGCACGTGGGGTAGCTTGCGCATGCCAGGGATGGTGGTGGCGACATCGTCATTGGCCAGGATAAACCGGAGGGCCATTTCGGGCATGGTCATGCCTTCCGGGATCAGGGGTTTCAGCCCATCGGCATGCTCCACGCTGCTGTGGAGATTTTCTGGCACAAAGTAGGTAGAGCGCCAGTCGTTGGCCGGAAAAGTAGTTTCTTTGGTCAGAGTGCCGGTGAGGGTACCTTCGTCGAAGGGTACCCGGGCAATGACGCCCACATCGTGCTTGCGGCAGAGCGGAAACAGGTTGTCTGTGGGGTTCTGGTCAAAAATATTATAGATCACCTGCACGGCATCGATCAGACCGGTTTTGATTGTTTCCAGCGAGTTGTCCGGCTCCCAGCGGTTCACGCTGATGCCCCAGGCCTGTACCTTGCCTTCCTTGCTGAGTTTCTGAATAGTCTCCTTCCACTCGTCGCGGTTGGCCCAATGGTCTTCCCAGACATGGAACTGCATCAGATCGATGCTCTCTACGCCCAGATTCTTTAAACTCTTCTCGGTGTATTCCACGATGTAGTCGGCCGGAAAAACTTCGTCCAGCGAAAACTCCGCCCGCGAAGGCCAGGTTCGGTTTTTCGGAGGAATTTTGGTAGCGGCGTAGAGCTTTTTGCCGGAATTGCGCTTGATGAGCTCACCCAGAATCTGCTCGCTTTTACCTTCGGCGTAGCCCCAGGCAGTATCAAAAAAATTACAGCCCAGCTCCACGGCCAGGTCGAGCGAGCGCTCTACTTCTTCAATGTCGGAGCCTGTCCAGCCGGCTAGCCCCCACATGCCGTAGCCTATCTCGCTGACCTGCCAGTCGGTACGTCCAAATCTTCGGTATTGCATAGTTTAGGAATGTTTTTGGTTAGGATTGATTTATACAAATTAAAGAAAATTTCGTTAGTCTGTTGAAGTTAATCAGATATAGCAGGAAGATCAGTAAGTTTGTATTTTGTCAAAAAACCGGACTAAAAGTAAGCGCAGAGGGATGTATGTTTAAGAGTAAGTTTATTTGGCAAAGTGCCGCTCTGTTGGTATTGATCGCTTTGATGAGTTGGAGCAAAACAGAGTATCCAGCCGAGCAGTTGCTCAACTATTGCCAGCAGTTCAACCAGATTCAGATTGACGTACGAGAGCAAAAAGTAAGCCCGGATTCGGCGGCGCGGGCGTTTCAGGAAGTAATGAAAAACATCCGTACTACCCTTACCGCCTTCGATTCCTGTGACCCGAGAAATCAGCCAAAATTTGTCTATCCTTTGCGGGGCTATTTGCCAAAATACTCCATTGGAGGGCGCGGTCGGGGCTACCGAACCACGGGTTTCAATCTTTTTGATGCAGAGGCACGGGGAAGTCACCCGGCGCATGACCTGTTTATCAAGGATGGAAATCAGGACAATCTCGACGACCACCGGGGCAATCCCGTCGATCTGCTTTCATTTAGCCCCGGTTTGGTAGTGGCCACCGATACCACCTGGCAGCCCGAAAGTGAATTGCGCGGCGGTAATTATATATGGGTGTATGACCCCTGCCTCAACGGCCTCTTTTACTACGCGCACAACAGCCGGGTAGTGGTGCAGCCCGGACAATGGGTAGAGGCCGGCCAAAAACTGGGTGAAGTGGGCCGCACGGGCTACAACGCCTGGAAGGAGCGCTCGCCTACCCACGTGCATATGATGTACCTCAAAATCAACAACGACTACCTGCCCGAACCCGCCAACCCGCTCTCGTGGTTGTGGGAGGCGGAGGTGAGGGGGTGGTGAGACAAAAAAAGTATGAACTAAAATGGGCTGGCTTCTCCAAAGAAGCCAGCCCATTTTAGTTCATACTTATGGGTGGTACCTACACCACCTCTACCTTCACTTTCAACAGAAACTCATCCATCTCAATCTCCGTGGCGGTGCCGTTCAGGTCAGACACCAGGTCGAGGCCGACGGCCTGTACTTCCTGGCAGATGTAATCGCGTTGCGAAGAAACGGCTTCGGTCAGGGTGGCGTCATCGTTTTGCAGCCGGATCATAATTTTGTCCGTGACATCAAAGCCGCTGTCTTTACGTAGGTTCTGAATCCGGTTCACGAAGTCGCGGGCAATGCCTTCTTTGCGAAGTTCGTCGGTCACAGTGACGTCGAGCGCCACGGTGAGGCCATCTTCACTCGCTACCAGCCAGCCGGGCACGTCCTCGGCGATGATTTCCACTTCGTGCAGCGTAATAAACAGCGGTGTCGCCGGATCGGTAGTGATGAGCGGAAACTCGTTGTCGCGTTCGAGTACCTTGATATCCTCCTCACTCATGGCCGAAATAGCCGCGGCTACCTCCTTCATGCGGGGACCAAACTTCGGCCCGAGGGCTTTAAAATTCGGCTTGATTTTCTTTTTCAGAATGCCGCTGTCGTCGTCCACAAACTCCACGTGTTTGATATTCACCTCCGACAGGATGATCGGTGCCACGCTTTCGATCTGCCGGCGCGTCTGTGCGCTCAGTACGGGTATCAGGATCTTGGACAGCGGCTGCCGTACCTTGATCTTGTGCCCCTTGCGCAGCGAGTGCACCAGCGAGCTGATGTCCTGCGCCAGCTGCATGGATTGTTCCAGGTCGAGGTCGATCCACTCGTACTCCACGGGATGCCAGTCGGTCAGGTGCACCGAATCGTGGCGGAAAGGCGTGTTCTTTTCGCGGGATTCATCCCGTACGCCATCCGTCAGGTTCTTGTATAGCCACTCGCCGAAGAAAGGCGCAATGGGTGACATCAGCTGACTTACCGCCACCAGGCAGTGCTGCAGGGTTTCGTAGGCTGCTTTTTTGTTTTGCGTCAGTTCGCCGCTACCGGTACTTCCGGCGGCCGGCGATCCGGCGGCCGGCGATCCGGTCCAGAAACGCCGGCGCGAGAGGCGCACGTACCAGTTGGACAGCTGATCGCAAACAAAGTCCTGAATCAGACGACCGGCTTTGGTGGGGTTGTAGTTTTCGTACTGCTCGCCCACTTCCTTCACCAGCGTATTCAGCTTCGACAAAATCCAGCGGTCCAGTTCGGGCAGCTGCCCGTGCGGGATGCGGTCAAACTGATTGATGGAGTACCCATCCAGGTTGGCGTACAGCGCAAAGAAATTGTAGGTATTGAACAGCGTACCGAAAAACTTCCGCTGCACTTCCCCGATGCCATCGATGTTGAATTTGAGGTTATCCCAGGGTTCGGCATTCGTAATCATGTACCAGCGCGTCGCATCTGCGCCGTAGGTACTGAGCGTTTGAAAAGGATCAACGGCATTGCCCAGGCGCTTGGACATTTTGTTGCCGTTTTTATCCAGCACCAGCCCCGTAGATACCACATTCTTGAACGCCACCGAGTCGAACAACATACCGGCAATGGCGTGCAGGGTAAAGAACCAGCCCCGGGTTTGGTCAACCCCTTCACTGATAAAGTCGGCGGGGTAGCTTCCGTTAAAAATATCGTGGTTTTCGAACGGGTAGTGCCACTGCGCATAGGGCATCGCGCCGGAGTCAAACCAGACGTCGATCAGGTCGGTTTCCCGCTTCATCAGGTTTCCGCTTTCGGACATCAGGAATATCTCGTCCACGTAGGGGCGGTGCAGGTCAAAGTTCTCCTGCCCTACGGCCTGTAAGAAAGCCTCGTTCTTTTGCAGGTACTCCGCGTAATCGCCTTGGCCGTTGGCCACCAGCGTTTGCATTCGTTCGTTGGCCTGCTTTGAGTGCGTCACCAGCTCTTCCACCGAGCCGATGCAGATTTCATCCCCCGATTCGCTGCGCCAGATAGGCAGGGGGGTACCCCAGTAACGGCTGCGGCTCAGGTTCCAGTCCACCAGGTTCTCAAGCCAGTTGCCAAAACGACCGGGACCGGTACTTTCGGG
>CATMVR010000542.1 GCA_950075905.1 uncultured Persicitalea sp.
GTATGCTGCTGCTCAGGATAGGAGTCTTTCGAATTTAGTGGAAACTTACCTTAAATTATTGGTGAGTCGTGATGAAATCATAGATCATGAAAAAATTCCTATTACTCCTTTTGTGAGAAGCATGACCTCAGGTAGTCATCTTCCCGCAGATTTTGACTACAAAACTGCTTACCGGGAACATTTGATTGAAAAGCATAAATAAACACCAGTACTTTCCATGCGCAAATACAAGCTCTACTTAACCCTCCTCCTCCCATTTTGCCTGCTTCTGTACGCTTTCAATCTCCGGGAACCTAACATCCTTATTATCGGCGATTCTATCTCAATCGGCTATACGCCCTTTGTCAAAAAATACTTTGCCGATAAAGCCAACATCACCCACAACCCTGGCAATTCGCAACATACCGGAACGGGATTAGGAAAAATTGAGACGTGGTTGGGCGGCGAAAAATGGGATATTATTCAATTCAACTGGGGGTTATGGGATCTGTGCTATCGACATCCTGATTCAAAAGTGCAGGGGAATCGGGATAAAGTTAACGGTAAAATCACCTACACCGTTGAGGAGTACGCCAATAATCTCGATTCGTTGGTATCTATCCTAAAAAAGAAAACGAACGCAAAGTTGATCTTTGTTGCCACCACGTATGTACCTGAGAACGAAGCGGGGCGATTTACGGATGACGCAGTAAAATATAATAATGCTGCAAAATCGGTTATGAAAAAACATTCGGTAGTTTTCAATGAACTTTACGAGCCATCCATTTCTATTCATAAAAAGTACGGAAAAGGGACGGACGATGTGCATTATACTGCCGAAGGATACGAGGAACTCGGTAAACTTGTGGCTGATTTTCTCGAAACAGAAATCAGATCGCTGCCCAATAAACCATAATTTTTTCTTACCTGCGCGCCCTAGTCGGTCCACGCCTGATTTGAAATCGGAGCATACTTCGCTCATCGTTTTCAACGCGACCAACAAAGCAATCCCTTACCGATCAGGAAATGACTTCTCTTCCTTTTCGGAGTAGCAAGGTATACTACCAAAGCCTCTACCTAGTAGATTCCCACCAGCAGCTGCCTTATGGTACCTGAAACAAGAAATTTTATATGCAAGTAAGGTATATCCTCCTTCTCCTGGCCGTAGGTACCATCACATTGAGCGCCTGGCAGTGGTGGGGAGGAAACAGAGTGGACTTTAACTCGCAGATTCGGCCCATTTTTAATGCCAACTGTACCAACTGTCACGGTGGAGTAAAGCAGCAGGGGAACATCAGCCTGTTGTACCGGGAGATGGCTTTAAGTAAGGGGAAGTCTGGCAAAGCCTGCATCGTACCCGGCCACCCCGAACAGAGCGAACTGATTGCCCGCCTGAAAGCCACCGATCCTGACGACCGCATGCCGCTCAAAGCCCCGGCATTGGCGGATGAGCAGATTAGGCTACTGGAACGCTGGATAGAAGAGGGCGCCGAGTGGGAAACGCACTGGTCCTATGTAGCCCCCACGCCCCAGAAGCCACCCTTTGTTTTCTCCTTCTGGCCAAAAAATGATATTGACAAGTTTGTTCTGAGGAAACTCAAAGACGAAGGCCTGGCACCGGCCGAAAAGGCAGATAAGGCTTTTCTGCTCCGTCGGGTAACCCTCGACCTTACGGGCCTGGCACCTACTCCCCGGGAGTACGCTGACTTTCTGAATGATACATCAGGCGATGCCTACGAAAAAGTAGTAGACCGCCTGCTGGCCTCGCCGCACTACGGGGAGCGCTGGGCGGCCATGTGGCTCGACCTCGCCCGCTACGGTGACTCACAAGGCTACCAGAAAGACCGGCATCGGGACATCTGGCAGTACCGGGACTGGGTCATTGAGGCTTTTAATAAGGATATACCTTTTGATCAATTCACGGTGGAGCAACTGGCCGGTGACCTTCTCCCGAACCCCACGGTAGACCAGCGCATTGCCACCGCCTTTCATCGAAATACCAACACCAACGACGAGGGAGGTACCGACGACGAGGAATTCAGGGTCGTAGCGGTGATTGACCGCATCAATACGACCATGGAGGTGTGGCAGGGTACCACCATGGCCTGCGTACAATGCCACAGCCATCCGTACGACGCCTTCCCGCACAAGGAGTACTACCAGATGATGGCCTTCTTTAATACCTCAGCCGACGCAGACCTGACCAGCGACAAACCGGTACTACGGGAATTGTCGAGTATCCAGAAACGCCAGGCTGAAGAGCTCACCCGGTTTATAGCTACCCAAAAAGATACTTCTGACCAGCAGTACCTGGCCACCCGCCAGAAGCTGGAAAAGATACAGCCTTCCCGAACGCCGGTCATGGAAGAACTTCCCGCCGACAGTACCCGGAAAACCCACCTGTTTGTACGGGGCAATTGGATGGTACATGGCGAAGAGGTATTTCCCCAAACCCCCAAATCCCTTACTCAACTACCCAAAGGGGCACCCACTACCCGCCTGGGCTTGGCCCAATGGCTGGTAAGTCCGCAAAATCCTCTCACGGCCCGAGTGATTGTCAACCGCTTTTGGGAGCAACTGTATGGACGCGGGCTGGTGGAAACCCTGGAAGACTTCGGTTCCCAGGGGGCAAAACCCACCCACCCCGAATTGCTGGACTGGCTGGCGCTGCGGTTTATGAACGAAAATCAGTGGAGTGTCAAAAAGCTCTTGCGAGAGATAGTCTTATCGGCAACCTACCAACAAAGCTCAGAGGTAAGTGAAGAATCTTTGGAAAAAGACCCATTTAATGCCCTGCTCAGCCGAGGCCCCCGCGTACGACTCAGCGCCGAGCAGGTACGCGACCAGGCCCTGTCGGCCTCCGGCCTGCTTTCTCCCAAATTATTTGGTCCCAGTGTGATGCCGCCTCAGCCCGACGGGGTATGGCAGGTAATACGAAACGTGGTAAAATGGCGGAACGCCGAAGACGAGGACCGGTACCGCCGTGCCCTCTATACCTACTGGCGCAAATCCAGTCCCTACGCTTCGTTCATTACGTTTGATGCGCCAAGCCGGGAGCAGTGTTTATCCAGGCGGATACGAACCAATACCCCTTTACAGGCCCTGGTGACACTGAATGACCCGGTATACCTGGAAGCAGCCCAGGGGCTAGCCTGGCAGATGAAGCAGGCAGCGGCCCTCAATCCGGAAGAGAGTATCCGGGAAGGGTACCGACGGCTTACGGGCCGAACTCCTTCCGAAGAACGGGTAAATTTGCTCCTTAGCTACTACCACAAGTCGGTACAACATTACCGTACTTCGCCGCAGGATGTTTTAAAATTCCTGACTATGGAGTACCCCAAAACGCCCCATTTGGCGGCACTGACGGCTACGGCCAACGTGATGCTGAACATGGATGAGGTGATAACAAAGCAATAGAGAAAGAATGGCGATAGGTTTACGGAGTAAAAAAATATTCGCTTTCTATTTAAGTACTAGGACAAAATTGATTTATATTTTAACCGCTAAGACACAAGGACGCAAAGAGTTAAAAATTAACAATTTGAGTCTTAGCGCCCATTGCGTCTTTGCGGTGATTCATTTTACCTAGATACTTATCACGAATTAATAAAGCCATTAAGATAATCTGGATTTGCCAAAACACCCCCTGATGAAAAACCTGCTTAAAGAACTTGAACAAACCGACCGACAGGCGACTACCCGCCGTTATTTCCTGCAGCAGAGTATTGGGCATATGGGCGCGATGGCTTTGGGAGGGATGATGATGGGCTGTGATTTATTCAAAGGCAATTCTACTACTTCAAAAGATAACCTGGGCCTCAGCCACTTCGCCCCCAAAGCCAAAAGGGTCATCTTTCTGCACATGTCAGGAGCACCCTCGCAGCTGGAACTCTTTGAAAACAAACCCCTGTTGCGTGACCTGGACGGATTGGACTGTCCGCCGTCCCTGCTCGAAGGCAAGCGTTTTGCCTTTATTGTAGGTACTCCCAAAATGCTCGGACCCTACGCGGATTTTAACCAATTTGGGCAAACGGGTAGCTGGGTGTCCAATCACATGCCCTATTTTCAGAAGTCCGTCGACGAGGTAACCTTCCTGCGGGCCATGCATACCGATGAGTTCAACCACGCCCCGGCGCAGCTTTTCATGCATACGGGCAGTCCGCGCACAGGACGCCCCAGCTTTGGGTCGTGGGTAACCTACGGACTA
>CATMVR010000543.1 GCA_950075905.1 uncultured Persicitalea sp.
CCTCCGGGCGTACTGGTACAGCATGCTGATCTACTACTTTGGCGATGTTCCCAACGTGCGGGAAGCTCCCAAAGCAGGCCAGGATTTTTACCTGACCCGGGAAGACCGCAACCTCATCCTGACCCAGGTCATTGATGACTTGATTAAAATTGAGGAAAAAATGCTGTGGGCCGATCAGGTGAATTACGGTATTGAGCAGGTAAACCGCGAGTTTACGCTGGGGATGATTGCCCGGCTGGCCTTACAGCGTGGTGGCTACTACCTCACCCCGGCCCTGGCCATGGAGCGGAAATCGGATTATCTGGATTACTACGAAATTGCCAGAAAATACACTGAAAAGTTCATAACGCTGAAAGACCGTGAATTGCCCAGAAACTACCGCCAGGTGTTTATGAATCAAAGTAAATTTGTTTCCCCGGTAAATAGCGATGTCCTTTTTGAAATTCCCTTCGCATTAGGAAACGGCGACGTAGCCTGGAACATTGGCATCACGGTGGATGGCGGTACTACGGCTGCCCATAGCTATGGTTCTGGCAACAACTACATGGGAATGCCCCCTACCTACTATTTCTCCTTTGATACCCTGGACGTCCGCCGTGACGTCACCTGCGCACTCTACAAAATCAACACGAGCTTCGAGAAAGTGTTTATTTCGGGCATCAACAACATTGCCCAGGGCAAATGGAGCCGTCATTTTCTGGATACCCCTCCCGGCCCCTCTACGGCCAAAGGAACGGGCATCAACTGGCCCATGATGCGCTACCCTGATATTCTGCTGATGTACGCCGAAGCCGAAAACGAACTCAACGGACCCACGGCAAAGGCCCAGGAAGCTCTGAAAAGAGTGCGCCAACGTGCGTTTGATCCCAGCCGGTGGAGTACCCGGGTTGATCAGTACGTATCCAATGTTTCGGCCAGCAAAGAATCCTTCTTCAATGCCATTGTAGACGAGAGAGCGTGGGAATTTGGCGGAGAAATGACCCGGAAGTACGAGTTGATCCGCTGGAATCTGTATTCAAAGAAAGTGAAGGAAACTGTGGATGAACTGAAAACCATGACTGACAATGTGGTAACGGGTACCGGCAAATACGCCAACTATCCCGATTACATATACTGGAAGCGCAATTCCAGCGGCGAGTTCGTGGTGCTGAATCCCAACCGCAAGTACATTGGCATACCGGACGAAAGCTGGCAGCGGGTACCTTTCTTACAGGGCTTGTACAATAACCTGACCACCTACGCCGAATGGATTACGAAGGACTGGGAAAACTACTACAATGGTCCTCAGCCCGGCGTGGCCCGGTATATTTTCCCCATTCCGGCCGAAGCCATTACCAACAGTCAGGGTAAGCTGGATAACAGCGGTTATAGATTTTAATCAGGAGGATTCCTTAAATGTCAATGACAATGAAAAATAACAATATAATTCAGGGGCTTTTCCTAGTCCTGGTCGGAGTATGCCTTTTGACGGGCTGCAAAGAACCTGATGTGTTGAAACAAACCCGGTTGTTCAGCCCGGTATTGAACAAAGAGCTGAGTTCAGAGCTGAATACCATCATCGTCAATCTGGGTCGAATGAAGCAGGTAGATTCCTACACACTCGAAGTAAGCCGGGATACCTTCCGTACGGTGGACTATACCATCAAGATAGACACCAACTATGTGGTACTGAACGAAGAAACCCTGAGTGGTGATCCTCTGTTTTGGAATACCCTCTACCAGATTCGGGCTAAGGCGCACGCTACCGACCCTCAGTACGACAGTAAGGTATCCGACCTGGGAAATGTCAGAACGCAAAAGTTTCCCAGTGTTCTGATGACACCCGCCAAACACGATGTGATTGATGTGGCCGCCAAAGTGAAGTGGCAGGTAAGCGGTGCTCCGGTGACAGTCATTAAAGTTTTTGCCGGTACCGATCTCAAACTCACCAAGCCTTTGCGGACCGTCGCTGTCCCGGAAAAGAATCAGACAGCGGGCGAAATTATCATTGAAGGCCTGGATCCCTTGACAAACTACCAGCTCGCGATTTACAGTGGGAATGTACTCAGAGGCTGGGAAGTGTACAAAACCGTAAAAGCAGCGGTTGACCTGTCAGCACCGAATGTAATTGACTTGTCCAAATCAACTGATTCTACCGCTTTGGCTACCGCTGTGTCGACCGCCCCGGAGGGCTCCATCATTGTGCTGAAAAAAGGGGTACGGTACCTGACGCCAACGGTACCTTTGAGCAAATCCATCACGATTACTTCGGCGTATGGTTTTGGGGAAAAGCTAGCCACGATGGTCAATTGCAACTGGAACCTGGCCAATGGAGTGAGCCTGAGTACGGTGAAATTTTCAGGCATTGAGATCATAGGCGGCGGTATTGGTGGCAGCTATATATTCAACCCGAATCCATCCGTTGCTACTACTCTGGCAAATTTGATTATTGAAGATTGCATCGTAAGCGAGTTGCGGGGTATCCTGCGGATTAGAGGTAAGATGTTCCTGACCAATTACACGATTCAGAATTCGGTCATCCACCGCATTGGCGGTTACGGAATACTGACGACTGATACAGATGGCGACGGCAATGCCGCGGTGGACAACATCCTGCTCGAGAACAGTACATTCAGCAAGATCAATATGTTTCTGACGTCCCGTCAAAATACCAAAACCATCAAAATCAACGGCTGTACCATGAGTGAAGTGGGAACCAGCGGTGGTATCCTGTTTAACTGGCGCGGAACCGCCGGTGTACGCAGCAACGTGACGGGCGGCATCAGCATTACCAACACTGTTTGGGGACACGCGTGGGATGAAGCCAACTCCAAAAACTTTGCGGTCAGGGGAATTGCCGGTGGTCTGGAAGCGACCAACTTTTCCGTTATCAACACCTACGCCACCTCCGACTTTGCATTTGTGGCCGGTACCGAAATCGCCGGTTTACCTTCCACGACCTACAATAAAAAGGCCGAAGAACTCTGGGCCAGTCCTTACGTAGGCCTCAATTTCAAATTCAAAGATGCCTCGTTTCCAGGAAGGCGAGCGACCGGTGATCCCCGGTGGAGAGCGGAATAAACCCCTATGCTTTCGTGAGGCCCCAGCGCACCGTTTTTCTTAAAGTACCTTGCCTCCTTACTACAAAGTGGAGATGGCATCTTCTAAATAATCACAAACCAACCTACCAACCGTTCCTGATGTAGCTCAGGAACGGTTGGTTCACTTTCTATGAAGAATCGTACTCTTACCCTGGTATTCATAATTTGTGCGGCGACTTTCGCGAGAGCGCAGTCTCCATCACCCTATAGCTGGAACAACCTACCTCAGGTAACTGAACCCACTTTCCGGAAAGATACACTGAGTATCGTACAGTTTGGTGCCAAAGGTGACGGGTTTACCCTCAATACTACATCCATCAATACGGCCCTTCTCAATTTGAGCAGGAAGGGCGGCGGCGTGGTACTTGTTCCAGCGGGACTGTGGCTGTCGGGGCCTGTGGAGTTGCAAAGTAACGTAAATCTCCATCTCCAGCGGGGTGCCACCCTGCTATTTACCCCTGATAAAAGCCAGTATGCGCTGGTCGAGGGCATTTACGAGGGTAAGCGGGCGGCCCGCAATCAGTCACCCATTTCGGGTACCAATCTTGAAAACGTCGCGATCACCGGACAGGGCATCGTGGACGGCAACGGGGATGTATGGCGGGCGGTGCACCGGAGCCAGCTCACCGAAAGCGAGTGGAAGGAAAAAGTGGCTTCGGGCGGGGTACTCAAAGACGACGGCAAGACCTGGTACCCCAGCGAGCAGTTCAAATCGGCCAGTGTGGAAGGCAAGAGCATGCTAATTGGAAATAATCAAAAGCCACAGGACTTCGCCCACATGAAGGACTTCCTGCGGCCCAATCTGCTGGTGCTGAACGGATGCAAAAAAGTACTGCTGGAAGGGATCATCTTCCAGAATTCACCCGCCTGGTGCCTGCACCCGCTGATGTGCCAGGACCTGACCATCCGCAATGTAACGACCAAAAACCCCGACTACGCGCACAACGGCGACGGAATGGACATCGAGTCCTGTAAGAATTTTTTGATTGAGGGATGTACCCTGGACGTGGGCGACGACGCCATCTGTATCAAATCGGGCAAGGATGAGGAAGGCCGCAAACGGGGCATGCCCACCGAAAATGGCATTATCCGCAACAATACTATCT
>CATMVR010000544.1 GCA_950075905.1 uncultured Persicitalea sp.
CGTCGCAGAGGGCCACGATATTGTCAGAGCCTCCGTTATAAGCCTGTTTGATATTCACAATAGCCTTGCCGCCGCAGCCTACGGCTCCGATATTGAGCTTGTCGCTCGGTGCTATGAAGCCCTTGCCCAGCACGTGGCGCGGCACAATCATGAAGCCCGCCGCTACGGCCACGCTACTCTGCAAAAACCGGCGACGACTGGGTGAGTCAGAAATGTCTTTCGGAAGTTTCATGGGTTCAGGAGTTTAGAGAATAGAAATAACTTCCGGGCCGGGGCCCGGAAGCGTGGGTATACTACATCTGCGGACTAGCCGCCAAAGGTCTGGGCAACTTTCATCGCCACGCCCATATCCCCTTTCACTTTCAGCTTGCCCATCATGAAGGCCGTCATGGGGTTGAGGTCACCATCCAGCATTTTCAGGGCGTTCTTCGCCGAGATTTCCAGCGTACAGTCGGCTTCCTGGTCTTCGTTGGTGACCTGGTTGGGCACCTGTGTGGTATCAATAAATACCACGCCCTCGTCGGTATCAAACTTTACCCGGGCAGTCATGCTGCTCTCGGTACCTACCACGGTGCGGATGCGTTCGGTCAATGTTTCTAAACTCATTGCGGCTTGTTTTTAGTTGTGAAGTACGTAATACAAACACAAGTATACACAATGCGGACCGAATCCGGAGAGATAAACCCAAAAATCGGGCGGGCTTAAGCGCCGAACTAGCTTATTTTCGCCCGGATAAACCCGATTCTTTTTGGTCTTTTCACCAAAATCCGCAACTTTTACGCGCTTTTTACAAATCATCGTTACCAAACCATGTCAGACTCTCCCAACCAGGCAGAACGCCCCAAGACCCTCGCCCTGCTGTGCATGCTCACGTTTATCAGCTGCATATCGGGCCTGTGGACGCAGTCGGATCGCCTGTGGAACCCCGGTGTAGTAGCCGATCAGACCCGCGAGATTTTTGAACAGATTCAGGAGAATATGGAAGCACGAGCTACCGGCGCCAACGCGGCCATGGTAGAGGGTATGTTTGACTCCATCCGGGAGGAGGCCACCGCCGACACCATTCAGCTGAGTGCTATCATCATGCTGATCTACGAATCGCTCACGCTGTACGGAGCATACCTGATGTATTCCCTGCAAAAACGCGGATTTTACTTTTATCTGGCCGGTATTGCCGTGGTCATTGTGGGCCCCCTGCTACTCATCGGCGGCTGGCTGGGTATCATGACTATGCTGGGTGGTGCGTTTTTTAGTAGCATTTTCGCACTTTTTTATCGTGCTCACCTCAAATACATGGCTTGATTGTCTGTAAATCAACAAAATGCTTCCAAAATATTTTGCCGGGAACGCAATTTAGAAAGGCTTTTGTTGTTATGAAAAAACTAATCTTGGATAGTACGCAGAAAAGATTTTATTTTGCGGGTCAAATTTGAAAATTAGAAATGGCATTAATTAACAAAATCAGAGAGAAGTCCGGGATTGCCGTTACGGTAATCGCGATTAGCTTAATCCTTTTTATAGTGGGTGGCGACCTGATGGGCCCCAACTCCATGTTCGGAGGGGGCAACAATCAGACCGTGGGCGAGATCGCCGGCCGGGACATTGATATTCAGAGTTTTCAGAACCGGGTAGACGTGATGCGGCAGAACTACGAAGCTCAGACCGGGCGCGCTGCCGGCGAACAGGAAATTGACGCCCTGCGCGAGCAGGCCTGGAACCAGATGATCATCGATATTGCCTACAAAGAGCAGTACGATGAGCTGGGTCTGACTGTAACCGACGAAGAAATGATCGACATGGTGCAGGGAAACCACATCAGCCCCGCTATTCAGCAGGCTTTTGCCAACCCTACCACCGGTGCATTTGATAAAAGTGCGGTAGTAAACTACCTCAAAAACCTCAAAACCCTACCCCTGCCCCAGCAGCAGTCCTGGGCGGATTTTGAGAAAAACCTGCGTTCTGACCGCTTGCGTCAGAAGTACGAAAACCTGATTCGTACTTCTACCTACGTAACCAAGGCCGAAGCTGAACGGGAGTACAAGGCGCAGAACACCACCGCCTCACTGGACTTCCTGTATGTACCGTTCTACTCGATTCCTGATACGACGATTAAGGTAACGGACTCCCAGCTGGAAGCCTACCTCGACGACCACCGCGACGAGTACAAGGGTATGGATACCCGCACGCTGCAGTACGTGACCTTCCCCGTAGTACCCGGCAAGGACGACAGCACCGCGCTCTACAACGAAATCAAAACGCTGGCCCGTGGCCTCGCCGCAGCCACCAACGACTCGGCCTACGCCCGCGTCAATTCCGATATAGCGATTCCGATGAGTCAGTCGTACGCCAACCTGTCTGACCAGATGAAGGAAGCCGTCACTACGTTCGTACCGGGTGGAGTGTATGGCCCCTACCGTGAGGGCGACACCTACTTTATCTACAAGTATGGCGGCACCAAAAAAGATTCGGTGAACTCGGCCCGCGCCAGCCACATCCTGATCCGGCCCGAGAATCCTTCCGATTCGGCTAAGGCCGTGGCCCGTCAGCGCGCCGAGGGTATCCTTAATCAGATTCGGGGTGGTGCCAGCTTTGAAGCCCTGGCCGCTACCAACAGCGCCGATCCGGGCTCCGCGCAGCGCGGCGGTGACCTGGGCTATTTCCAGGACAACGGTGCCATGGTGAAGCCGTTTGAAGATGCCGTGTTCTCCATGAACAGCACCGGGCTTGTCAACCGCATCGTGGAAAGCCAGTTTGGTTTTCACATCATCAAGGTGACAGACCCCAAGTCTAACACCATGTACCGACTGGCTACCATTGCCAAAACTATTGCGCCCAGCCAGGCTACCCGCGACGAAGCCTACCGTAAGGCCGATCAGTTTGCGGGTTCGGTGAACACAAAGGCCCAGTTTGAGGAGGCTGTCAAGAACGATAAGTCGCTCGTAGTAGCTACGGCCAACCGTGTTCCCGAAACATCCAACAACATCAACGCTATTCAGAATGCCCGCGAGATCGTGCGCTGGGCCTTCAACGAGAAGACCGGTATCAACGACGTATCGCAGGTATTCGAAACCGACGAGCAGTACGTAGTAGCGGTACTCACAGGCAAGACCGACAAAGACAATGTGAAGGTAGACGACTTCCGCGACGAACTTACGGCCAAGGTACGTAACAAGCTAAAAGCCGAGCAGATCATTGCCAAACTGCCGGCCTCCGGTACATTGCAGGAAATGCAGAAAAAGTACGGCGCCGGCGCGTTGGTGGAGCAATCGAGCGATATCAACCTGGCCACCGGCCTGCTCAACTCCGCCGGATTTGATCCACTAGCGCTCGGAAAAGGCTTTGGCCTGAAAAAAGGCCAGAAAACCAAGCCATTTGCCGGTGAAAACGGTGTGTTTGTTATGGAACTGGCAGAGAAGACAGAAGCTCCGCAGATTGCTGATTACACCCCTTACAAGTCGCAGCTGCAGCAATCGCTCGAAAGCCGTACCAGCTTCCTGCTGAATGAGGCTATTCGCGAAAATGCCAAGATTGTGGATCGCCGCGCTAAGTTTTTTTAGTAGATTTCTCAATCGCTATACCTTTTAAAAAGGTCGGGGCTGCTAAGGCCCCGACCTTTTTTTGTAAAGATTTGAGTAGAATGATTTAAAATTGTCATTTTTACACTTATTTAGCAGATCTAAAAACATTCATCATTTTTCCCTATCAAAACCATGAGCATTTTACTAGGTGACCGGGAGTATTTTAAGGGAGTTGGCAAGATTGCCTACGAAGGACCCGAAACAGACAACCCACTGGCTTTCCGCTGGTACGACGAAAACCGGACTGTGGGTGGCAAAACCATGAAAGAGCATATGCGCTTTGCCATTGCCTACTGGCATACCTTCTGCGGCACAGGCCTTGATCCGTTCGGTGGCCCTACGCTGTTTTACCCCTGGGACGAAAAAAGCGACCCCGTAGCCCGCGCCAAAGACAAAGCTGACGCCGCCTTTGAATTTATCACCAAAATAGGTGCACCCTACTACTGCTTTCACGATGTGGACGTAGTAGACTATGCCGACGATGTGCGCACCAACGAAAAGCGGATTCAGACAATGACCGACTACCTGAAGCAGAAGCAGGCCGACAGCGGCGTGAAACTGCTGTGGGGAACGGCAAACCTGTTTAGCCACCACCGCTACATG